>NZ_BAAABH010000045.1:0-20078 GCF_054767855.1 Clostridium sp. CTA-19
TACTTTGGTACGCCTGTCCTTCTTGTTACGGCTGTAAACTTTGAATATAACTTTGTTTAATTTAATATCATAAACTCAAAATTTACTCCCTTAAATTAAAAAGAAACTGGTGATCCAGTTTCAACCTAAATTGTCAATTGTCCTTTGTCAAATGTCAATTATATAATGTTCTTAATCCTTAATTTTTTTAATTGTCCTTTGTCCATTGTCCATTATTTTAACTCTTAACTATCAATTACCTATTAATGTATTGGTTTTTTATTGCATAAAAAACCGCACTTAATTTAAGTACGGTTTAACATATTTATTTAGATTTTCTAAGTCTCTTTCCACTATACAAAGCTTCATAAAGCTCTGCTGTCTTATTCCAAGTTCTTTCATCAACTATTCCAGTAACCTTTAATCCAAGCTCTCTTTGAAGTTGTTTCACAGCATTATAAGTTTCATCATTAAACTCACCTGTAACTTCAACTTCATTCACTTTGTAATTATTTTTGGCAATGACATTTATATATTGTTGCAAAACATTAACATACCCGTTTGTATCGCCAAGTTCTAAATCAACGCCTGGATAAGGGTATAATATATCTGATATATTTATATTTCTATCGCCACTTAAACTGTTATATACTTCTAATAGCTTTTCCCAAGTATTTAATCCAACTTTACCATCTTCACTTAACCCAAAAATTCTTTGAAAAGCTATTACAGCATTTTTAGTTCTTTTACCAAAGACTCCATCTACTTCAATACTAGGTATTTCTTTATAGAATTTTGATATTGATTGTAAATAGGTCTGTAGCCATTTCACATCTTCACCTGTTAAATACTCTTTTAAAACATAACCAGGGTAATCTGGTGAGTAAATAGGAGGTTCTGTTAAAGTAGCCTTTTTTAAACCAGTATAAACATCATATATTTTTCTCCAAGTTATTTCTCCTACTATTCCATCCTGTGCTAACCCAAATAATCTTTGGAATTGTATAACTGCATTTCGAGTTGCTTCTCCAAAAATTCCATCTGGTCTAATAGTTGGTATATTATACTGTTGTGAAATAGCTGCTAAATAAGTTTGCATTTCTCGAACCTTTTCTCCAGTTGAGCCATATCTTAATAAATATCCTGGATACTTACCATCAAATTCTGGATTTGGATATTCTGGATTTTCTTCTTCTAACCCTTTATAAACTTCATAAATTTTATTCCAAGTTTCCACTCCTACTAAGCCATCAGGAACTAGGTTGAACAACCTTTGAAACGCTATAACAGCTTCCTTTGTCATATTTCCAAATATTCCATCTGGTCTAATGGTTGGTATATTATATTCTTTAGAAATTGCAGCTAAATAACCTTGCATTTCTCGAACTTTCTCTCCTGTTGAACCATATTTCAGTATCTGTCCTGGATATTGTCCTTCTCCACCAGGTTCCTCAGGTTCTGGTTCCTGTTCAAGTTCTGCCAGTCTTTTAACAGCAACATAAATATTAGATATACTATACCAAGTAGCCCTACCTACAATACCATCCTGAGTTAGATTGAAAATCTTTTGAAATGTTTTAACTGCATCCTCAGTTGTTTTATCAAACTTACCATTTGTGACAGGTATTTTAGGAATAGCAGGGAAGTTATTTGATATTCTATTTAATTGTTTTTGAATCACTGCAACATTCTCATTTTCATCATTAAGTCTTAAAGGACTTCCTGGATATGATTCTGGAATTCCTTCAATTGCTGTAGCTCTAACTAAATCTTTATCATATCCAAAGTAATATCTTATAATCTCTAAAGCTTTCATTCCATTATTAGCTAATGTTACGGTTCCCCACTGTGATAATCCAGCACATGTAACAGTTGTTCCATTACAATATTGTGCGAAAAACGGTGTTTTATTGCCTATAGTTACAATATATTCACTAAAAATTTCGTCCACTATTTTACTTATATTATCAAATATATTTCTACCCTTAACAAAATATTGATCATAAGCTGTAGAATTTGTTATTTGAAATGGGTATCCTTTATTTCTATACCACTCTGTATAAATTCTATTTAATACAAAAGATATTTGACAATATATATTTGCTTTTAGTGACTCTTCTGGCCATGTTGGATATATTTCACTTGACGCAACATTTTTAACATAATCAATAAATCCTACCGTTACATTTTCAGCTGGAACACTTGGTGGTCCTAAATGAACTATAATAAATTCTGGTATATATGGCCTTTCTAAAACAAAAGGTGTTACCATTGTACCCACTTGTTTATCTCTTGGGGCATTAAATACCAATTGCTGTGGTGGCAATACAATTTTTTCTGTAGACTTGCCAAGTTTACTAAGCTCATTTTCCTCAGTTACCTCAATATTTTGTATTGAAGTAGTTTCATCAAAAACACTTACATTATCTACCTCAACGTCCCTATAACTATTAGTTGAAATATATATGTTATATCGTCCGTAGGGTGTTACCCCCTCTTCATATGGCTTTTGAGATAGACTTTTATCTGGAGTTGGTACCTCTATTAATGTACTTCTTCCACTAATATCAAAAGCATCATCACTTTCATAGATTACATTACCACTATCTGAATCGGTAATTTTAAGTTTACCTGTTGTCTTTGGCAAAGCATTTTTAAATTTAAATAATCTTACTAATATATACCCTTTTCCCAATATTTTCACCTTTTAAAATTATTCTCATATCATTTTATACAGCTTCATATCTTATTGTGAATAAATGTAAACTTATTATATGCTAAAAGCTCACCTTCTTAATTTTACTAACATTTAAATCCGATTAAATTCCAATTGTACAAAAATAATAGGAAAGAATATATAACTACTAAACTAATGACTCCAGAAATTTTATAATAAATATTAGTTTTTTCTTTTTTAATACTTACTAAAAATAAAATGCTACCAATAAGGCTTAAAATTATTGAAAGTATTAAAAGAATCAATGCTATTTTTATATACCATGTAGCATTATAGTACATATCAAAAGATATTATCCAATATGTAATTATAAATAAAGAAATTACATTTAATAAACTTATTAAAAAAATTGTTAACCTAAATTTTTTACTTATAACACCTATTGAATCTGTACTTTTTACTTCATTACACGAAATTTTCTTTTTATAAAAGCTTTTTAAAAAGAAGATTATAGTTTTCATTATTTGAATAATAAAAAAAGCTACTCCAATGATAAATATTGTTAAGTTTAATTTATAGTTATCCTTTAAAGTCACTTTTTCAAAGTTATCATAAGGCATATTATTGAAAAATACATATTGAATTTTGCCATCTTCTTCTTTAAAAGCAACTAATTCATTGTTATCTTCTCTTTTAAAAAGATTATCTGAAACTTTTATTAAAATAGTTTCTTCACTTTCTTTTAAATGACTTGTTCCATTATAAATTAAAGAATTTTTCTTCTCATCGTATCTAATTTTCACATCTTCATTTTCTTCAATAGAACCTAAAAAACTCAAAAATTTTGAAAAGTTGCCTTTAGCACTATCATGATAGGACCTATAAGTTCCTATGTATCTTTTTTCATCATTTAAATCAAGTTTTTTGTTACTATATTCTTTATCTTCGGTTTTAGGATAATATCTATTAAAAAAATCATTCTCTATATTGGTTATAGCCGGTGCCGCTTTAGTTAAATTATTTGATACAATATAAACCCCAACATTTTCTTCAGGACAAAGTAGCATATCACCAAAAAAGCCTATAGCAAGTGCCCCCTCATGGCATATAACTCTTTTTCCATTAAAGTCTTTTTCCCAGAACCCATAGGTAACGCCTAACAAACTTTTATCATTTGAAAATTGCTCTTTATGCATTAATTCTAATGTAGACTCATTTAAAATATTATTTTCTTTTTTATCACTTTTTTGAAGATGGGCTATCATAAATTTTGCCATATCCGATGCCGTTGAGTTTATTCCACCAGCAGGGTTATCATTATAGTAATAATATTCACTTTGAGCCAGCACATCATAGTTTTTTGCCATATTGTTTAAAGGTAATGCGACTTTACTATTTTTCATTTCTAAAGGGTTAAAGATATTTTTTTCTATATAATCTTCATATTTCAAACCAGATACATCTTCTATAATTTTTCCTAACAAATCTATTCCTATATTGCTATATAAACATACCTTTCCTGGTTCAGTTACAACTATTGGTGTGTGTTTTTTGAAAAACTGTGATAAAGACATCATATCCTTTTCCGTTTTTGCACCAATATATGTAGTTGTAGCTTCATCTATTCCAGAAGTATGTGTAAGTAAATTTTCTACAGTTACTTTTTTTGTAAATTTATTTTCAATCTGAACATCCTTTAAATACTTATTAGCATCTTCTTTCAAATCAATTTTTCCTTGTTCATAAAGTTGCATTATTGCAGTCTCTGTAAAAAGTTTCGATGTAGACCCTATTCTATACGCAGTAGTGTTTATATTAGCTTTAATTTTATTTTCAACATCCTCATACCCTAAGGAATTTTCATAAACTACTTTTCCATCCTTAACAACTATCATAGATAAACTTGGTAATTTATATTTTTCAAAGTTTTCTTTTGTTATATTATCTAAAAATATTTTTAAATCCTCATTGTTAAGCTCTGTAGCAAATACATTGCACGGACTTAATAAACTTATAAAAGTAAAAACAGTGACTAAAAAAAATAAGAACTTATTAACATATTTCATAAATTTTCCTCCTAAACTTTAACTCAAAATAAGTTTAGAAAAAACATCTTACAAACCGTTTAATAAATTCTTAAGAAAATCTTACAATTTTTCATTTGAAAGTAACAATAAAATTTCAAACACCGTTTTATTATCATCACTATCCACATTAATCTTTCCTTTATGTAAATCAACAATACTTTTAGCAATGGCAAGTCCCATACCTTTTCCTCCAGTGTTTACATTTCTAGATTTTTCACCTCTATAAAATCTTTCAAAAATATAGGCTTGATCTTCTGGTGATATTCTCTTTCCATAATTTATTATTTTTATGGAAACCATATTATTTATTTCACCAATTTCAACATCTATTTTTTTACCCTTTTGTCCATAAAAAATACTATTATTTATTATATTTTCAAAAAGTCTTATTATTAAATTCATGTCACCATCTATAAATATTTTTCCATCTGGTGCTTTAATGCTAAATGACATTTTTACTTTTTCAAGGTTTGGTATAAAACCAATCATTATCTGCTCTATTACATCTTTTATGCTTATAGGCTCTTTTTTTATGTTAATTCCTTTAAAATTTATGCTTGTATATTCAAGTAAATCTTCAACTAAATTTTTTAGCTCATCGCATTTTTTCAATATAATATCTATACAATTATCACAAGCTGTTTTATCTTTATACTGCAAATTTTTCATAATTTCCACATAGCCTATCACTGATGTTAGTGGTGTTCTTAAATCATGAGAAATATTGCTTATCATATCATTTTTAAGTTTTTCATTTTTCGCATCTTTTTTAATTAGAGCCTCAAGTTTTTTAGACATTATATTAATGTTATTAGATAACTTTCCAATCTCATCATCTGTAGTTACTGGAATTATTGTACTAAAATTACCCTCTGAAATTATAGAAATCTTTTTATTTATATCATCTATCTGTTTTATAAACTTCTTTGTGAATATATAAAAAAACATTGTAGTAACTAAAATAAACATTAGAAAAAATATAATTAATATATATGTATTTAACATAAGATTTTCATTGGCCCAATTTCCCCAATTAGTATAAGTAACATTGTATTTTATATTTAAAAATTTTAATACTAAAAAAAGAACTAAAAAAAATGATAATAAAATACTTAATAAAAATGACTTTAATATTTTAAACTGAATTCCTTTAAATAAATTAATCTTCAATTTTATATCCTACCCCCCAAACAGTTTTTACAATTTTAGGTTCCCTAGGATTTTCTTCAATTTTTTCTCTAATTCTAGCGATATGTACCATAACTGTATTGTTACCATGAAAATATTTTTCTTTCCATACTCTTTCAAAAATTTCTTCTAAAGGGAAAACTCTGTTTGGATTTTCAGCCATAAGCAATACAATTTCATATTCTGTTTTAGTTAAACTAACTTCTCTTCCATAAACTTTAACAGTAAAATTTTCTTTACTTATTTGTAATCCATTAATTTTTATCAAATCTTTTTTTACATTTTCTTTTTCATTATTATTTAGATAAATATATCTTCTAAGTTGTGCTTTAACCCTTGCCACTAGTTCTATCGTACTAAAAGGTTTTATCATATAATCATCTGCACCGGAACTGAGACCTATAACTTTATCTATCTCTGAAGATTTTGCACTTACTATTATAATTGGAATATTTTTTTTCATTCTTACCCTTCTACAAACTTCAATTCCATCAATTCCAGGCATCATTATATCAACAATTAACAAATCTATAGAATTACCCTCAATAATTTTAATTGCTTCTTCTCCATTATTGGCTTTTAAAATATCATATCCTTCATTCTTTAAATAAAAGCTAACTAAATCTAATATTTCTTTATCATCATCTACTATAAGAATTTTTTCACTACTCATAAATTACCCCTATTCTCTTTATAAATTTTTCATATTTATCAAATAAGAAAACTTAAATTAATATTTTATCAATAACTAACAGATTTTTTTAGTTAAAAGTTAAGAGTGAATAGTTAACAGTTGAGGTTATTACTATTCGTCTTGCTCCTAGTGATTCTTAACTAACTATAGTTGTGCTTATTTTTTCTTAACTGATAACAAAAATTTGATGTATAAATTTAAATTTGAGCTTGTTTCTCTATATAATTATAACATTTACACAAATTAATATAATCTTTTAATTTAGCCATTTTTATATAGAAGGTAGACTATAGTAATTTAGCAATATTGGAACAGTTTTCTCACTTTAAAATTGTTATACTTAGAAAAAAGTTTAGGAGGAAAATTTATGATAAATTATTATGGTAACTTATGTACAGAAATGTATGAGATTTTACACGAAAAAGCTCCAGAAGATGAACTAGCTTTTTATCTTTCATATGCAACATCAAAAATGAAAATTTTTGAACCTTTATGTGGTAGTGGAAGATTTTTAATACCCTTTTATGAAAGTGGATTTAATATTAAAGGACTTGACCTATCTAAAGAAATGTTAAGTAAGCTGACTGAAAAATTACCAGAAGCTCAAGTTACTAATGTATCCCTTGAAAGTTATAATCCTAAAGAACAGTTTGATTATATTTTTATATCCTCTGGTTCCGTATCTTTATTCACTGATATGAATATATGCAAATCTATTCTACAAAAGATATATACATTACTGAAAAAAGGTGGCAAATTTGTATTTGCTGTTGATACAGTAGCCAATAAAGGCCAGAATGAAGATGAATATAAAATTATTGAAAAAGTCAAAACAAGAAATGGACTTGATTTGGTGTTAAAAACTAAAAATATTTATAACCCAACAAATAAAATTCTCTATTCTCCTAGTATTTATGAATTAAGAGATAAGGAAAAAATTATTAAAGCTGAATCAATGGATTTTCAAATAAGATTATATGAATTAGGAGAATTGGAAGAGATTTTATATAAAATAGGTTTTAGTGAAATAAAAGTATATTCTTCTTTTTCTAAAAAAATAGCAAAAGATAATAACGCTGAAATGTTTTTATATGAATGCCAAGTATAACAATAAAAAGGAAGCATTAGATATGTGCTTCCTTTTTATTGTCAGTTTAAAATACTAAATACAACTATAGTTAGTTAAAAGTTATAAATAAAACTTAAAATCAATTTCTTAAAATATTTTTTAATTTTTTCTGAACAAATTTCGACTTTATTCGAGCTTGTTCTTTGTGTGTTTTGCTATAATTAAAACATTTACATAGTCCAATATAATTTCTTCATATAATCATTTTTATTAATTTGTTTAAAAAAAATTCAATTGACATATTCAACAAACATAGCTATACTTTTCATGTAAATGAATATCGCCTCGGTAGGGGAGGTTACTACAAGGATACGGGTTGCTGCCGTAAAAGGATGGAAACATTCTGAACTGGTTAGCAGGTTTTGCCGAACAAAGAAGGCTTAACTTAACGCAACTTCATCGCCTTGCAGAGCCAAAACTTGAACGAGAATGTATTGTTATATGCCTTCGTCACGTTCAAGTTGACGAAGTTTTTTTACGTTATTTTAAAAATA
The DNA here is from genome assembly GCF_054767855.1 of Clostridium sp. CTA-19. Classification (NCBI taxonomy): domain Bacteria; kingdom Bacillati; phylum Bacillota; class Clostridia; order Eubacteriales; family Clostridiaceae; genus Clostridium; species Clostridium sp. CTA-19. The sequence continues at coordinate 8,249 of NZ_BAAABH010000045.1, forward strand.
TTGGAGGTGAAAAAGAATGGAAGTAGACGGTAGTAGTTTAGACGGTGAAGATACGCATATTTATGACAAAAATTTAATATATTATTTAGTCACATCCAGTCTTTTAAACTGATTATAATGTGACTCCATCTTATAAAAATTCACGTTTAAAATAAATGCAATTAATAGAATCATATCTATACCATCTTCACTGTTTCTTTACTAATATCAATTCACAAGTATTATAAATAAAAAAATAGTAAAACTATATATAGAAATAATAAATTAGGGTTTTTAAAAATGCACTTATTAACCTTTAGTTGTTTATTGTCTTTTTTAAGAATTCGGAGGTGTGAATTATGATAAAAAAAAGAAAAGTGAACACTCAAAGCAAAGCAAATTATTCTACAAATAAACTTTTTAATTTTAGCAAAATGGATTTAGATAAAGTTTATAAAGAGTTGAATACAGAAGTTAATGGACTATCCAAAGAAGAGGTAGAAAAAAGAGCTGAAATATATGGACTAAATGAACTTGCCCATGAAAAACCATCACCATGGTATATTCAATTACTTAAAGCCTTTATCAATCCTTTTATTTTAGTTTTAATAGCACTTGCTATAGTGTCCTTAATCACAGATGTTATATTAGTCTCTCCAGCAGAGAAAAACTTTACAACTGTAGCTGTTATAACAATAATGGTAACGCTAAGTGGTCTTTTACAATTTTTTCAAGAATTTAAATCAGGAAAAGCTGCACAGCAGTTAAAAGCATTAGTTAAAACAACTGCTGCTATATGTAGAAAAGAATCTGGGGTTAAAGAAATAAACATGGCAGACATTGTACCGGGAGATATAGTATATCTTGCCGCTGGAGACATGATTCCTGCTGATGTAAGAATAATAAGTAGTAAGGATTTATTCATTAGCCAATCTTCCTTAACTGGTGAATCAGAGCCAGTAGAAAAATATTCAACATTAAAAAATGACACTAAAGATTTAACTGTCACAGATCTTGATAATATATGTTTATTAGGTACTAATATAATAAGTGGAAGTGCTACAGCTGTGGTTATAGCTACTGGAAATAACACTTATTTAGGTTCAATGGCATTAACTTTAGTTGGCACTAAAACTCAAACTAGTTTTGAAAAAGGAGTAAACAGTGTAAGCGCACTACTTATAAAATTTATGCTTATAATGGTTCCTGTAGTATTTTTAATAAATGGAATTACAAAAGGTGACTGGTTAGAAGCACTAATTTTTGCAATATCAATTGCTGTAGGTCTTACTCCTGAGATGCTACCAATGATTGTAACAACAAACCTTGCAAAAGGTGCTGTTGTAATGGCAAAGCATAAAACTGTAGTTAAAAAACTTGATGCAATACAAAACTTCGGTGCAATGGACGTATTATGTACTGATAAAACAGGTACTTTAACTTGCGATAAAATAGTTGTTGAAAGACACTTAAATATCCACGGTGAAGAAGATTTAAGAGTTTTAAGACATGGATATCTAAACAGTTTTTATCAAACAGGCTTACGTAATTTAATGGATGTTGCAATTTTAGAACATGGAGTAACCAATGGTTTTGATAAGCTTGAAAAAGATTATATAAAAGTAGATGAAATTCCCTTTGATTTTTCTAGAAGAAGAATGTCTGTAGTATTAAAAAATCATGAAGGAAAAAGACAACTTATAACAAAGGGTGCTGTTGAGGAAATGCTTGAAAGTTGCTCTTATGCAGAATACAAAGGAAATGTTGTAGAACTTACTGATAAAATTAAAACCAAAGTTCTTAACATGGTAGAAAAACTAAATAATGACGGTATGAGAGTTATTGCAGTTGCACAAAAAAATAATATTCCAGATGAGAATAATTTCAGTGTAAAAGACGAAAATGATATGGTTCTAATGGGATATATAGGATTCTTAGATCCACCAAAAGACTCTGCAGCCGCTGCAATAAAAGCACTACACAATAACGGTGTAGCAGTAAAAATATTAACAGGTGACAATGATTCAGTAACTAAAAAAATATGTTCAGAAGTTGGTTTAGAGGTTAGTAATGTTGTTCTTGGAACAGAACTGGATGATATGAGCGATGAAAAATTATCTTCTCTAGTAGATACTACTAACGTTTTTGCTAAGCTTTCTCCACTTCAAAAATCAAGAATAATTAAGATACTTCAAGATAAAGGTCATACTGTAGGTTATATGGGTGATGGTATTAATGATGCTGCTGCTCTTCGCCAATCAGATGTTGGTATTTCTGTTGATACTGCTGTAGATATTGCAAAAGAATCTGCGGATATAATCTTACTTGAAAAAAGCTTGATGGTTCTAGAAGAAGGTGTTATTGAAGGTAGAAAAATATTTGGTAACATCATAAAATATATAAAAATGACTGCAAGCTCAAACTTAGGTAATGTATTTAGTGTATTGGTTGCAAGTGCGTTCTTACCATTTTTACCTATGCTTCCTATACATCTTTTACTACAAAATCTATTTTACGATATCTCTCAAATATCCATTCCATGGGATACTATGGATAAAGAATATTTAAGAAAGCCTAAAAAGTGGAATGCAGATGATATTGGAAGATTTATGATATTTATAGGACCAATAAGTTCTATATTTGATATAACTACATTCCTTGTTATGTGGTTTGTATTTAAAGCTAATGCTCCAGAAATGCAATCTTTATTCCAATCAGGATGGTTCATTGAAGGATTATTATCTCAAACCCTTGTAGTTCATATGATTAGAACTAAAAAAATACCATTTGTTCAAAGTAGAGCTACAACTCCTGTTCTTTTATTAACAAGCCTTATAATGGTAGTCGGTATTTGTATACCATTCACAGCCTTCGGAGCTTCAGTAGGTTTACAAGCATTACCACTATCTTACTTCCCATGGCTTGTAGGTATTTTATTATCATATTGCATAGTAACACAATTTGTAAAAACATGGTATATTAAGAAGTTTAATAGTTGGTTATAATAAAATAAACTTAAAATTTATCTTGAAACTATATAAAAAAAGGTTTGAAAAAATATATTTTTTCAAACCTCTTTGTTTACTCCCTTATTAATCTTCTTTTCTACCTTCCCATCTTTCAAACCATAAACTACCTATTATTAATACTAAAATAAATAATATTACAGCTGGAACTACTCCTTTAAGTAATTCACTATTAAAATAATTCGCTATTACAGATGAATAAGGGTATTCCGGAAAAGTTGCACCTATCATTCCACCTAATCTAATAGACCACGCCCACGGTATATACTGCCATATTCCATCCCCTAAACCTGTTGCCATTAATCCTGCTGCTATAAGTCCTATAGAGCCAATTACTATATTAGGTCCTACTCCAAACATAAAAGCAACTATAAGATGAAAACCATATAAGAATAAGGTTCCAAGTGCTAATAACAATGCTGATTCAAAGAATTTAATATAATAAATATTTTCTACATGTAATACAAATTTCATTCCTAATAAAAATATTGCTGTAGCTAAAAGTAAATCAACTATAGTTATAAAAATAACCATAAGTAACTTACTAACATATATACTTTTTCTAGAAACTGGTTCTGCTAATAATCCAATAAAAGATGCTGCCTGTTCTTCTTGTTGAATTATAAGTGTTGTTAGTAGTGCTACAACCATTGGTAACAAGAGTCCTAGCCCTTGGCTAAAAATACTATGAATATTTAATTGCCATAACTCACTGCCTCTACTAAAAGATGAATACCAAAGCATTAAAATAGGATATATTATTGGAGAAAAGTATACCATTATTCTTATAGGTGTATGCTTTGTTCGCATCCAATCTGAAGATATTTTATTTAAAATACTCATATTATAGGACCTCCCTTTTGGCAAACCATTTTGCTGTTAAAAATGATAATACTAAAAAAGTTATTATTGATATGGCCATTCCTAACGTTATTACAGATGAATCTAAAAGTGGATCTACACCTTCTAGTAAAACTCCACTAGGATGAACTTTTACTATAGGACACATTAATCTAGCACTCCAACTCCAAGGCCATATAAACCACATTGGTTTAATTGAAATAAATACGTTTACTCCAAGTCCAACAATACTTGATAATATAGCAGCAAAGGTTCCAAATAGTTCTGCAAGAAATAAATATATAGGAATTAATGCTAATGTAGTTACCCAAACAACTAGATATGCTATTAATATTTGTGATAAATTACCTATAAATTTATTTTCATATAAATATAATGCTATTATTACGGTCATAACTAATATTGTTGTAATTAAAGTATAAAATGATATAACTATTATTTTACTAATCCACATTTTACTTATGTTAACATTTTTAGATTTTAAAGCTCTGTATTGTCCTGACTTTTTTTCTTTCATAGCAGAGAGAGAAGCTAACAGTGCCATACCTATTGGCATTATAGTTATACACCAATAATTAATAGCACTTTGAGAAAAATAATTGGAAAACACCTCTGCATTAGGGTCAAAATACCTAAGTAAAAATATTCCTAAAAGAGCTATTAATAGTGGCATTAAAACTAGCATTTTTCTTGAAAAAGTTCTTTTATATTTTAAGTTTTCTGATTGTATCATATTAAACATTTTTCATCACCCTACCCAATTTTTCTAGTTATTACATTCATAAATAATGATTCTAAATCTTCATCTTTTTTTATCTCATTCTCATACATAAGGTTTCCATCATTAATAATTCCTATATAGTCAGCAACTTGTTGAACTTCTGATAATATATGACTGGATAAAATTACTGTTATTCCTTCTTTTGCAAAGAATCTAATCATATCTCTAAGTTCTTGTATTGCTACTGGGTCTAATCCGTTAGTTGGTTCATCTAAAATTAATAATTTTGGATTATTTAAAAGGGCTATTGCTATACCTAACCTTTGTTTCATACCTAAAGAAAATTGAGATGCTCTTTTTTTACCTGTATTTTTTAAACCTACAATTTCAAGAACTTCTTCAATTCTTCTATTTGATACATTTAATAATTTTGCATGAACTTTAAGATTTTCTACTGCTGTAAGATTTCCATAAAGCGCCGGTGACTCTATTAAAACACCAATATCTTTTAAATCATTTCTAGTCCAAGGATGTCCATCAAAATGTATCTCCCCTGATGTTGGATGCAACAACCCAGTTAACATCTTTAAAGTTGTAGATTTCCCAGCACCATTAGGTCCTAATAATCCATAAATTTTTCCTGATTTAATATTTAAATTAACATCTTTAACTGCTAATTGATTTTTAAATTTCTTAGTTAATTTTTTAGTTTGTACTATATATTCACTCATTCTTTACACCTCTTATATTTATATCTGATATGTGTATATTAACAACTAATTTTAAAGACTTTATAAAGTTTTTAATTTTTTTTAAAAATATTTTAGTGTAAAGTAAAAACAGCCTACCCTCTTAAGAATAGACTGTAATTTTTATAATTTTATTTAATAGTTATCTTCACGAACTAAATATTTATTTCCATCTTGATCTTTAAAAGAGAACATACTTCCATATGGCATTTTCATTATCTCTTCTACTTGAACATTATTTTCTTTCATTTCATTATGAGTTTTTTCTATATCATTAGTACTTAAAATTATAGATGGATGAGAAATAATAGCTTCTTTATTTTGAGCTTGCATTAAGTTTTTATCGTATAAAACAAAAGTTGTAAATTCATTTTCACTTGGTCCAACTTCTACCCACTTCATATTAGATCCCATTTGTTTTTCAAACTTAACTACAAAATTTAATTTTTTAGTCCAAAACTCTACTGCCTCTTGCTGATTATTAACATATAATGTTATTTTTCCAATTTTGTTAATCATAGTATTCCTCCTCATGCTTTATAAAAACATTTTCTTCTTTTGTATTATAAAAATTTTATATTACTTATTTTAATTTACTTATCAAATGAAAAAACTTAAGATTAAAATCATATTAATAGTTGTGGTTATTATTACTCACTATATTCCTAATAATATTAAATGTACTTTTTTTATTTTATATAAATTTGCAAAGCAAATTATATTATTAGATTAAAGAAAACTGGATTCCAGTTTCATCCTAAACTTTTAACTTTTAACTATTAACTATTCACTACCTATAGTTATACTTATTTTTATCAACTAATAAAAAAAATTTGATGAATAAACTTAAATCTGAGTTTGTTTTCCTATAAATGTTTTATATAATTTATCTTATTTTCTTTTCTTCTTGGAGCCTTTTGACCTTCTATTTTTTTATATCCTACTGAAACAGCATGATACACTTTATAACCTTCTGGTATATTACATTTCTTTTTATATATTTCACCTAATTGTGGATGAGAAAATAAACCTTGTATTGTTCCAACCCAACAAGTTCCTATAGACATACTTTCTGCCACTAAAAGCATATTCTGAACTGCTGCTGAAGTATCTTCCATAGGAGTTGCAGCTTTTTCATCCCCTGAAACTAATATTACTGTAGGTGCATTATAAAATATTTGAAGGTTTTCATTTTCACCTAACTTTCTTAAATAATCATTTTCACCCTTTTGTAAAATCTTTTTAGTTTCATTACTTATATCATTTAACAGTTCTTTATTTTGAACCACAGTAAAATGCCATGACTGCTGATTAATCCCACTTGGAGCCCACATTCCACCTTCTAATATAAGTTTAAGTTGCTCGTCTTTTACTTGTTCATCTTTATATGCCCTTACACTCCTTCTACTTTTTATTACATCTAAAAAAATCTTTTCCATTTTTAATCTCCTTTTATAATACTCTTTTGTTTGTAGGTTAAATTTATCTATTATTTAGTGTTTGTATTTTTCTTTTTATTATAAGGATTTAAGATAACATTTCTATTAATTTATTATAAAAAAAGAATATACTCATAGGAGTATACTCTTATATATAAATTTAGTTAATTTCTTATTTTTCATTTAAATAGTTTATAGCACTTTCTGCTAAAACAGCAGTTCCTTTATATAACACTTCTTCATCAAGTTTCATTTTAGGATTGTGAAGTGGATAATAACCTTCTTTACCTAAATCACCAACTACTAATGCAAAATATACTCCTGGAACCTCTTGTAGGTAATAAGATGCATCTTCAGAACCCATAGCAGGCTTAGGTAATTTTACAACGGAACCTTTTTCTAATAATTCATTGCATGTATTGTCCACTAGTTTCACCATATTATTGTTATTAATAAGTGCTGGATAGCCATATACATACTTATATTCATAGCTTGTTCTCATAGACAAACTATTAGATTCTACTATTTGACCTATTCTTTCATTTATATAATCTCTTAAATTATTATCTAAAGATCTAACTGACGCCATCATTTCTACATAATTAGGTATTATATTAGTAACAGCGTGTTCTGGTTGCTCACTTTTTACATTTACTATGCTTAAAGCTACTGAATCAGTGGCACTTAATTCCCTGCTAACTATACTATAAATATTATTTATAAGTTGAGCAGATGCCATTATAGGGTCAATACAAAGCTCTGGTGTTGAAGCATGACCTCCATTACCTTTAATTTTTATAAAAACTTTATCTGATGATGCTAAAACTTGATTTTCTTTCAATGCTATTTTACCTGATTCAAAACCTTTAGCTATTGCAACGTGTTGAGCTATTAGTGCATCCACTTTAGGATTTTCTAACACACCTTCTTCAATCATAACTTTTGCTCCGCCATCAATTTCTTCACCAGGCTGGAATATAAGTTTTACTTTTCCATTTAACATATCTTCGTTTTCTTTTAAAATTTTAGCTGCTCCTAAAAGCATAGCTGTATGAGCATCATGGCCACATGCATGCATATTTCCATTAGTAGATTTAAATTCTAAATCTGTTTCTTCTTTAATAGGAAGTGCATCTATATCTGCTCTTAATGCTATAACTTTTCCTTCTTTCTTTCCTATTACAGCACTTATACCTGAGCAGTTTTTATAAGTTTTACATTCTATTCCCATTTTTTCTAATTCTTTTTTTACATATTCTTGAGTTGCTGGTGTATTTAATCCCACTTCAGGATTTTTATGAATATCTCTTCTCCAATTTATAATATCTTTTTCAATATTTTTAGCTCTATCTATCATCTTCATATTCATCGTCTCCTTTAAAGAACTAGTAATTTAACAATTTCAAGTAAAAACTCTAGCTTGGATAAAGCTTTTATAGGGAAATAATCTTAAATTTTATCATCTGATAAATTATATAGGGAAACAAGCTCCAATTTAAATTTATTCAATAACTTTAAAATATTTTCACACAAGATGCAGTGTTGAATTTTAAGTGATTCGGAGCAGGTCTCACTATTTTAGGTATCCAAGTTTTGAAATGAATAAATTTAAGAGTCAACTTGGAACCCTATATTAGAACCCTTTAAATAACTTATATATAAATTATATTTCTACTTCTGTTATATAACTAATCTTTATTTTTTATATATAGTTATAAAGTTTCCTTATATATATTTTTTTATTACTTGTTTTATTAATATATTATTTGGTATAAACTATTGATATGAAATTTTAAAAGGGAGATGGATTTTATGAAGCTTGAACAGATAAATTATATAATAGAAGTTGCAAAACTTGGCTCTATTAACAAAGCTGCAAAGTCGTTACTTATGAGCCAACCTAATTTAAGTTTATCAATAAAATCTTTAGAAGATGAACTTGGCTTTACTATTTTTAAAAGATTACCTAGAGGCATAGAATTGACTAAAGAAGGTGCTATATTTTTACAACATGCTAAATCTATCAACACCTCTATGGATTCTATAAATAAATTAGCTAAAAAAAATAACACTATTTCACCAATAAACTTTTTTATTTCTGTTCAATATAGTTCCACAGTATTTTACACCCTTGTTGATTTAATTAAAAAATATAGGGACGCTGAATTAGATTTTAAAATACAACAAACAGATTTTTTTAGTATCATAGATAATATTAATCATGGTCATTGTGATATAGGATTTATTAGTATTCCTAATACTCAAAAATTTTTAATAGATAATATACTAAAAATGAATGGCTTAGAATTTATACATTTGTCTAATACAAGGTTATGTGCATACATGGATTCTAGCCACCCATTATCTATAAAATCATCTGTATCATTAAGTGACTTACTTAAATACCCTTTGGCTCACTTAAATATATCAGACAAGTATTTTTTATATTCGTCTTTTCTAAACCAAATTAAATTTGACGATTTTAAACAAAAAATATCAGTAGATGATTATTGTTCACTATTATTTTTACTTAAAGATTTAAATGCTATTACCTTTACATTTAAATTTGATAATCTGACACCTATGCCTAACATAGAATCTTTTCAGGGAACTTTTAAAAGCATCGACTTAAATGAAGATATCACTTGTTCCTTTGGCTATATAAAGCCTATATCCTCTGAACTTTCTCCAATTGCAGAAGAATTCTTGGAAAACTTCAAAAGTATTTTATAGTGAACAATCCTCAGAGTTAAAGTTATATATTTATTAATTCTTACCTGCTTTGAAGACTGGCTAACTTTTTTAATTTATGGTAAGCAAATTTAAAGAGCTGGTCTTTATTTAATGAAGCTACATTGGTGGTGCCTGTCCAATTTATTACAGTGCTACACTTTGTTATTAACCTTTACTTGTGATTTTCTCTGAAATTTTAAATTTACTCTATTCAAATTCAAACTTAAAGCTACATATAACGTAAAAGGTAGATTGAGTGCTTGACCCTATCTACCTTTAAACTTTTCTTTTAAATTATGATAAACACTCTTCTCCGTTACTAACCATAACTAGAGTATCTCCACTTTCTATAACAGTAGAACCTTTAGGTACCACTATTTCTCCTTTGCGTTTTATCATAACTATTAGAATTTCTTCTGGAATATTTGCATCCATAATAGTTTTATCTACCCATTTATTATTTTCTGAAACACTTATCTCCTTAATTTCAGTACATTTTTCTTCCTTATAGTCATTAAATGTTTTTAGAACCGTAGTTTTATTATCTACTAAATCTAGTTTCTGTGCTACTTTTGGTATTAATGTACCTTGAATTGCTACAGAGAATAGTGCTATAAAGAATATTATATGATATATGTCATTTTCTATAGGCACTCCATAAGTTACAGCATAAATGGCGAAAACTATTGACGCGGCACCTCTTAGACCTACCCAGGAAATAAAAACTTTTTCTTTATTTGAAAATTTAAATGGTTTTAATATGATAAATGTGGCTAATGGTCTTGCAATAAATATCATAAATATTGATATTGCTGTTGCTATTCCAATAACGTATGGTAATTGGGATGGAAATGATAGAAGACCTAACATAAAGAATAGTCCTATTTGCATTATCCAAGAAATACTATCAAAAAAGTGAAATAAACTTTTTTTATGTGGTATTTTGCTATTACCTATAATTATTCCAGCCATATATACACTTAAGTATCCATTTCCTCCAATAAATTCACTTAATGAATATGAAAGTAATGCAATAGCTGTTATAAATATAGTGTAAAAACCTTCTACTTCAAAATTTGCCTTTTTTATTATAAATACAGATGCTTTTGCAAGTACAGTTCCTACTAATAATCCAAATATTATTTGTGCTAATACCATTGGAACTATGTTACCTACACCTGAATTAGACATCAATGTTAATATAACTAAAGTTAACATATATGCAATAGGGTCATTACTGCCGCTTTCTACCTCTAATAAAGATGCCAATGAACCCTTCAAATTTAGTTCTTGTGCACGGAGTATTGTAAATACCGATGCAGCATCAGTTGATGCTACTATTGCACCTATAAGCAGACCTTCTAAAAGATTCATTCCAAGTACAAAACTACAAAATAATCCTGTAAGACCTGCTGTTACTATAACGCCTAATGTTGACATTAATATTGATGGAATAGCTGTGGGCTTTGCCATCTTCCAGTTTGTTCCGAATCCACCATAAAACATTATGAAAACTAATGCAAAAGAACACACTAGTCTAGTTAGCTCATAATTATCAAAATATATTCCTACAACACCATCTGATCCAAATAGCATTCCTAGGACAATAAAAACTAAAAGCATTGGAACTCCAAACTTGTAAAAAACCTTGCTGGATGTTATGCAGATTAATAAAACTAATCCACAAGCAATCATTAATTCAATCATAATACCTCCTTAAAAAAATATTTAGTGTATATACAATAAATTATACCAAAGTATCCACTAATATTTAGCCATTTAATTAAATAGTAACAATTTATTAAGATTTATCATATAAATAATGTAAAACTTGTAAATATAAATGCCTTACAATAATCTTTTTTAATTGTTTTATAACCTTATGATGATTTATTTTATAAATTTTATGCAATTAAATTCATAAAACTTTTAGATAATAATCTTTATAAAAGACCTTCATTGAAATACATTTAATTATTGTATATAATACCCATTTATATAGTATATTTTATAATCTATAAATATATTTATTAAAACGAGGTGTGATAAATGAAATATAACTATTAGAAATTTTTATTATAAATTTACAGTATTAATTATTTTGATTTTATTTGTTTTTGTAGAAATTCATCTTAAGAAAAAAGATTGATTGATAAAATATATTAATGTTATAAGTCATAACCACCCGTAAAACGGGTGGCTTGCTCAAGCCCTATAAGGGCGTATTACTTCCAACACCTAAATGGTGTTAGCTTTCATTTCATTCAAGCCATTGTGGACTGATTACTTAACTATACCCTTAAAAGGGTTCTCTAATTCTTT
>NZ_BAAABH010000046.1:0-19855 GCF_054767855.1 Clostridium sp. CTA-19
AACCCTATATAGGGTTCCAAGTTGACTTTTAAAATTATCCATTCCAAAACTTGGATACCTAAAATAGTGAGACATGCTCAGAATCACTTAGAATTTAACACTGCATCTTGTATGAAAATATTTTAAGGTTATTGAATAAATTTAAGTTGAAGCTTGTTTCCCTATAGAACTGGTTAAAATAGAAATTGTAATTATTTTAATAATATACGAAAATCCCTCTGAGAATTCAGAGGGATTTTGTATTTAATAAACTTAAAAAAACTTTGATTAATTATATTATTTTAGAGAGGCTTACAAAATAGTTTATATAGATATGATAATATTTATATTAGAGAGTAACTGTGATAGAATTTAATAATTAAGTATTTTATGGGAGATTGTAATGAGAATTTTATTAATTGAAGATGATTTAAAATTAAAAAAATATATAAGTGAATATTTAAGAGCATACGATTATAATGTTGATACAGTTGAAAATTTTGACGATGTCATGGGATATATTACTAAAATTAATCCAGACTTGATAATATTAGATATTAATTTACCTAAATTTGATGGCTTCTATTTTTTAAAGCTTATTAGAAAGTTATATAAAATTCCAGTAATAATACTTTCTGCTAGAAGTGATGAAGGCGAACAGATAAGAGGTATGGAACTTGGAGCGGATGATTATGTAACTAAACCTTTTAGTATAGGTATATTACTTGCTAAAATTAATGCTTTATTAAGAAGGGTTAAGGATTATAACGAGGAAGAAATTGAGGTTGGAGAATTAACCTTAATTAATAATAGTATGAAGCTTAAATATAAAAATCAAATTATAGAGCTTACAAAAAATGAGTATAGAATATTAAATATACTTATAAAAAATATAGAAAAAGTAGTTAGTAGAGAAGAACTTTTAGAAGCTTTATGGGATGATAGTAATTTTATAGAAGATAGTACTTTAACCGTTAATATGACAAGGGTTAAGAAGAAATTAAGTGATTTAGGTATAAATAATTCTATAGTAACTAAAAGAGGGGTAGGATATGTCTTTATTGGAGTTGATAATTAGGGTTTTAAAATTAAAAAGACGAGATTTAATAGCTCTAATAGTAAATACTACATTCATAATAGTGTTCTACTTTTTATTATTTGAAAATAGTGAGATATTATATCCATTAATATTAAGTGGAACAGTGATAATAGTTTATTTTATTATTGAGATTATTAAGTATTGTGGATTTAAACAAAAACTTGCAGATAGCATTAAAAGTCCTAATTACAAAAAGAACAATGTTGATTATAAAGAAGAAGAAATTTTAAATGTAATTGATGAAATTCATAATGAGTATCTTAATGAAATCTATGAGTTAAAGGAAAAAATAAAAGGTAAAGATTATTTGTTTTCTCAATGGATTCATAATATGAAAACATCAATAACAGTAATTGATTTAGCTTGTGAGAAAAGTGAATTAGAAAATAAAGAAATAAAATATATTAAGGATATAAAGGAAGAGAACTCTTCAATTAAAAAAAATTTAGAAGAGTGTTTAAATTTATTGAGATTAGAAGATTTTTCACGAGATTATGTTACAAACCCCTATAATCTTAAAGAATTAGTTAGTAATGCAATTAATTTAAAAAAAAGAGACTTTATATATAAAGGAGTGTTTCCAAAGGTAAATATTAGTGAAAAAATTTATATTTATACTGATAAAAAATGGTTTATATATATGTTAGAGCAAATAATAGCTAATGCTATAAAGTATTCTAAAATTAAAAATAGCAGTAGGATAGAGATATATGCAAAAGAAAATGCTAGAGAAGTAGAATTAATAGTTAAAGATTATGGAGTAGGTATAAATAAAGAAGATTTACCAAGGATATTTAATCCATTTTTTACTGGTAACAATGGAAGACAAGAAAGAAGTTCAACAGGAATTGGACTATATATGGTAAAATTGATATCTAAGAAACTTGGAATTTTAGTTGATATACAATCCGATGTCGGTAAAGGTACTAAAGTTAGTATTAAGTTTAAAGATGAAAAAGTTATTTAGAATTAAACATTGCAGAAATGTAACATTGTGTAAGGGGAATCCATTTAAGACAAATGGATTCCCCTTTATAATAGTATTATGCATATAAGAATTAAATTTTTAGTTTGAAGTTTTAGATGAAAAAGTAAAAGTAATTTTAAAAATAGGTGAGGAGTTTAGAAATGGAAATTTTAATGATAAATAACTTAACAAAAATTTATAGTTCATACAAAGGTGTAAAAGAAGTAAAAGCATTAGATGGAATAAGTTTAACTATTAACAATGGAGAATTTGTTGGAATAATGGGACCTAGTGGTAGTGGAAAGACAACATTACTTAACATACTTTCGGGGGTAGACAATAAAACTTCAGGAGAAATAATTATAAAGGACAAAAATATAAGTAAAATGAAAAAAGATGAATTAGCTTTGTTTAGAAGAAAAAATATTGGATATATATTTCAAGATTTTAATCTTTTAGATAGTTTAAATTTGGAAGAAAATATAGCATTACCGCTTATATTAGATAAATTGGAGCCTGTGAAAATAGAAAAAAAAGTTCATAGTCTTATGACATTTTTCAATATAGAAGATTTAAAAAAGAAGTATCCATATCATGTGTCTGGTGGCCAAAAACAAAGAGTAGCAGCTGCAAGGGCCTTAATTAATGAACCGGCTATAATATTTGCAGATGAGCCAACAGGAAACCTAGATTCAAAATCAGCTAATAATGTAATGGAAACCATAAGTAGCATGAATAAGGATATTAATAGTACCATTTTAATGGTAACTCATGACCCTTTTGCTGCATCTTTTTGTAAAAGAATAATATTTATTAAAGATGGTAAAATCGAAATAGAGATAGCATCAAATGGAGATAGAAAAGATTTTTTCGATAAAATATTAGAAGTGCAAAGTGTTATAGGGGGGGATAAATAATGACTTTTTCTTCTATAATACGTAAAAATTTTATTCATAATTTCAACAAATATATTTCCTTTTATCTTATTAATGCATTAATTGTAGCTATGTTATTTATGTATGGAAGTTTAATGTTTAATCCAATCATTTTGCAAAGCATTGGAAAAACTTCATTATACGAGACTATTAAAATTGCGTTAATAGGAATTGTAATATTTTCAATAGTCTTTATAACTTACACTAATATAGCATTCTTAAAAAATAGAGGTAAAGAATTTGGAATGTATTTAACTTTAGGTATGACTACTAAAGATTTAATGAAGCAAATACTTATAGAAAATTTAGGGATAATGGTGTCTTCATCAATAACAGGAATTTTAGGCGGTGTTATATTTGGAAGATTATTTTATATGGGGTTAAATAAAATATTGAATGGAGCATCAATTCCATACAAATTGAATTATAAGAGTTTTTTATTAAGTTTAGGAATATTCCTAGTAATATTTTTATGTAACCTTTTATTTAATGTAATTTATATAAGAAAAATGTCTATAATGGAAATTTTAAAGTCTTCAAAGAAAAGTGAAATAGGTAAAAAATATACAGTGATAGGGTTAATAGCTTTAGTACTATTTATAATATCATTATATTGTTTACCTAAAACTCTTTTAAATGAAATTTTTAAAAATAAATCTTATATGCTTGGATTATTTATAATTTTTACAATAATATGTCCCTATATGATAATAGGAACAGGCATTGTTTTGATTAAAGAGATATTTAATAAGTTTCCTAGAGCTTATAATAAAAATATTCTTATTCTTTCAAATTTGTCCCATAGATTTTTAGGGTATAAAAATGTTCTGTATATGATCTCTTTATTAATGGCAGGGGCAATGTTCTTTGTTGGGTTTAGTTATTCTTTATATGTATCAAGTAGAGAATATATAAATATGAACAATCCATTTGATATTATGTTTGTTGAAGATGAAGGTTACAATAAAATAAAAAAAGAAGAAGTAGAAAAAATAATAGAAGATGAAAAGGGAACAATAAAAGATTATAAGATATTAGAGTGTTTAAATGTACCTATGTTTAGAGCGGAAAATGAGGGGTTTATATTTTGGGGAGCCAGAACGGTTGTAAGTGAAAGCAATTATAATAAGCATATGAATGAAACCATTGATATAAAACCTAGCAGTGCACAATATATAAATGTAGTGAAAGAAAAAATAGAATTTAATCATCCAAAAGCTATTTTAGCCACGCTTAGTGAAAGTCAAGTTGAAGAGGCAAGAAAATTGGAAAAAGAAAATATAAATAATAATTATGTAATAAATGTAGGAAGTGTAGAAAAGGTTATAGGAAATAGCTATACTCTTAATTTAGAAAAAGAAAATATTGAAAGTAGAAAAGGAGTTCCTTTTGTAAATCATCAATTAGGAAGTGCCTTTGTTTTAAATGATATGGACTATGAACTTTTGAAAAATAAGTTATCAGTAAAAGCAGTAGAAAATATTCATTTAATAAATGTTAAAAATGGAGATAAAGGTTTTTACTCTTTAGTAAATTATTTAAGAATTAAAAATAACTTAGATGAATCATTTTGGAAAGAAGGAAATCTTTGGGGGAAACATTCATATGATGAGGAAGGAAGAAAAGAATATCATAGACCAATGTATAAAGAAGAGCTCATAAAGTTGCAAATAGAAAAT
Organism: Clostridium sp. CTA-19; assembly: GCF_054767855.1. NCBI lineage: Bacteria > Bacillati > Bacillota > Clostridia > Eubacteriales > Clostridiaceae > Clostridium > Clostridium sp. CTA-19. The sequence continues at coordinate 4,660 of NZ_BAAABH010000046.1, forward strand.
TATGGAATAGTGTTCTTTACAATGTCTTTTATAGGATTACTGTTTGTAATAGCAAATGGTGTCGTCTTATATTATAAAGTATTGTCAGATGTAGATAATGAAGAAGAAAGAATAGAATCATTGATAAGGATAGGTGTAACTGAAAAAGAAATAAAAACTATAATAAGCAAAGAATTAGCTATAACATTTTTCATACCAATTCTTGTTGGAGGAGGATTAGGTATGTATTACTTGTATGTTATGTGCTCAAATATGATAATCGTAAAACTTCTTATGAAAAAAGCATTATTAATCTTAGGCTTAGTAACAAGTATCCAAATAATATTCTATTTGATAAGTAGAAAAAAATATATAAAAGAAGTTATATAGTTAAGATAATGTAATAAAAATTATAAAAAGTTTCTGCTAATAATTAATATTAGCAGAAACTAAAATTATTTTATAATAGGTCTAAAATTTAGCTTATTTTATTATATTAGGTCACAAGCTTGACTACACATCATATTAAAAGGCATTGGTAATGCACTACAAATTGTAGGACAAAGTGTTTTACCAGCGGCACAAGCTTCTTTGCATATTCTTTGAGCATCTCCAGGTAAAAGGGTACAAGTCATATCACATAAGAAACCATTTGGAGATACACTATTATCCATAGGAGTAGTATAGAATGAATTTCTAGAAACTGGTTTTGCTTGAAGTGGTAATTTCATATTAATTCACCTCCTTTCAAAAAAATTTTAAAAGGTGAACTTATCTACATAAAGACTTACAAATCTCTCTTGCTATAGCACTTTGTAAATTATTACAATTAATTAAGCAATCTTCATAAGTTGATATTTGGTTTGGTTTTATTCCTTTATCTTTTAATGAAACTTGTGTTAAATTTCTTACAACTGGTTTTGCTTGCATTGGTAATTTCACAAGAATACCCCCCTTTACAATTTCATTAGATATTAGAGATTTAGTATGCTTCCCATGAACGTACAGTACCTATTGAAACAGGAACTACATCACTAACATCTAATGTAAAGAAATAAACATGTCTTGCTTTTTCAAGTCTATCTTCTGGATGGAAAAGTGTTAATTTTATATCCCAACAATCAGAATTTGGTCTGCAGATTTTACTAGGCTCTGCTTCTATAGTATCAAGTGCTAGTCCTTTTAATATTGCATCTTCAAGGACTTCTTGAATTTGTGCTAAATTTGTTCCAGTGTAATTTAATGCACGTTCTTGAGAGGTTCGTCCTAAATTTCTTAGTTCATAATATACACGTTTAAGGAAATTTGACATGGCATCTTTTATTCTATCAAATTCTTGCTTAGCTTTTAAATCTAATTGATTTGTAGGAGTTTCCATTATTGATTCAACTAATTTTGTAACAGACCAATTATACATTCCTCTTAATTCAGGTATAATAACAGGAACTGTATATCCATTCATTAATGTTATACTTCCTGAAATAATTCCTGGGATGGAAACAATATCACTAATGCCATTAGCTGTATCTTTAAGAAAACTTCTTAAAATTTTATATGATTCATAACCAAAAGGACCTATAGGTTGAATTGCATAAATTGGAGTAGATTCTTGATTTAAAGTCCATATAATTGAAGAAGCATGTGCTGGATTTTCATTAAGATATTCTAATAATTGTTTAGGATCATAAGGATTTGGTGTAGGATTATAACTACTACTCATCATTTGAATAAATGAGTCACGTCTAGCCTCGCTACTAAAATCATAGTTTATACTTCCTAATGCATAAACAAGTGAAGGAGCAGAATCCCCAAAAGGACATCCACAACCAGATAATTCAATACTGTCTCCTTGTAAACTTTTACTAGATTTATTAGAGTTATTTAAATTTGTATTGTTAGTTTCTTCTGAAACTGAAATATTTTTTATATTATTATTTTCATAATCCATAATATTTGAACTTCCTTTCATTTTAAATTTACTTTTATCAAATTTAGATATTAAAAAAGTATTATTTTTATTCTTTAAATTTATCTGTTTTGATATTTCTTGCAAAGTACCAGAAATGTTTAATATTCCAGCTAAACAACGATTAGTTTCTGAATTTTTATTTAAATGACAAGGTAAAGCGTTGTTTAAAATAGAATCTCTTATTGCTAAAGCATTAGGTTTTATACCATTTTGTATTTGATAGCTCAAAAAAAGAGCTATAATTCCTGTTACAATAGGTGCTGCAAAACTTGTTCCGTTGTTTGTAGTGGCTTTATTATCAGGAGCAGCGCCTAAAATATTTTCTCCAGGGGCAAGAATTCCTTGAAATTGATACGCATCACCCCAATTACTATAATCTTTAGGTACTCCATTAGAATCCATAGACCCTACAGCAAGTACTGATGGAATTGAGGCTGGTATATGAAGACATCTACAACCATCATTTCCAGCAGCAGCAACAATAAGAACCCCTTTTTCATCACATATTTTAATTGCGTCTATTAAATGATAGTTGGCATTTTCACTATGCACAAGTTGTCCACTACTAATATTTATAATATTAGCACCAAGTTCAACTGCCTTTAAAATTGCAGCAGCTAAATCTTCTTGAGTACATTTTATAGAATTATTTCCAATATTATCTGAGTAGATTGGTATTATAATACCCGTGCAATTTGGAGCTATACCTGGAACACCACATGAATGTTGTCCAAAAATTATACTGGTAACATGAGTACCATGTGATGTAGCTGTTCCTTTCACTGTGCTTTTGTTATTCAAAAAATTTATGCTTTTTATATTAGACTTTTTAAAACAATTATGGGATAGATCAACAGAACCATCTAATATAGCGATGGAGATATTAGGGTCTCCCATAGTTAATGTCCATAACTTTCTTAGATCTTTTTCAATAATTCCATAGGATTTTAAAGTACTATCTTCATTGCTAGGAGACAAAAAGTTAGCTTGTCCAATAAATTCCATATTTTTTTCAATGTTATTTGGTAATATTTGTAACATTTTTTTCAATACTTCATTAATTTCATATTCTGTTGTTTCTCTTGACAAACTAAAACGCAAACTGGAGCATATTTGAGAATCAGTCAATCCCATAGCTTTTAAAACATGAGAATTTCCTAAATGGTTATTTGAACAAGCTGAACCATGAGAAACATATATTTTATTTTGAGAAAGTTTATCAAGAAGATCTTTACCACGTATTCCTGAAAATTGAATATTTGTAGTGTTGCATAAACGGGTTGATTCATATCCATTTATTAATGCAGTAGGCATAATTTTAATAATACCTTGTTCTAATAGGTCTCTACATTTTGTGATATTAGGGATAAACTTATCCATTGTATTGGAAATAATTTCACAGGCTTTACCAAAACCAACTATAGTAGGTAATGATTCTGTTCCACTACGTTTACCATTTTCTTGTCCACCACCGTGTATTAATGGAGCAACTTTATTCATATCACGTATATATAGGGCACCACAACCTTTAGGACCATGTATTTTATGACCTGATATAGTAAGAAGGTCTATATTTAAATCATTTACATCAATAGGTATTTTACCTACTCCTTGAACAGCATCACAATGAAAAAGTATATTGTATTTTTTTGCAATTTTGCCGATTTCTTTTATTGGGAAAAGTACTCCAGTTTCATTATTTGCAAACATGATTGAGATTAATGCTGTATTTGGATGAGATTTTATAACTTCTTCTACCTGATTTGGATATAATAGACCATTATGATCTACTGGAAGGTAAGTTACTGTATGTCCATTTTTCTCCAAATAATTAAAATTTTCTAATACAGAAGAATGCTCAACCATAGAAGTTATAAAGTGATGCTTTTCTTTTAAAGTTTCAGCAAATCCCTTAAGTGCAAGATTATTGCCTTCTGTTCCTCCAGAGGTAAAAATAATATTTTGAGATTTACATCCTAGTAATTGCGCTACTTTTGTTCTAGCCTTTTCTAATTCAAGTTTTGAATATTTCCCTAATTCGTGAGAGCTAGATGGGTTTCCATAATTATCATTTAATATGGGAAGCATTTCATTCATTACCTCAGGGAAAATATGTGTAGTTGCGTTATTATCCAAATAAATAGGATTCATTTCATTTACACATCCTTATAACTAAATGTTTTGAGATAATCTATTAGTACTTTATGCAAATAAGTAATAAAAAGTTACGACCAATTCTTAATGAAAATAAAATATAATTTTGAAAATTTAAGATTATATTATATATAAAAAAAAGTAAACTGTGCTTAAATACTATAGTTCAGAAGTATTTTATTAAATATAGAATTAGATTTAAAAATATATACAACATGCAAAGTTTACACTTTATTAATAAATAATATATTGTAAAACATAATAATGTATTTATTTTACATTACAAATAATAGATATTATATTTAAAGATAAAACTAAATAAGGGGAATTTAAAAAATGAATAGTGATAAGGTTTATATAGCTTATACAATTATATTTATAATTATATTTTCAAAATTTTATAAAATTTATGACTTTTTGAAAAAAATAATAAGTAAAATGAACATTAAAAATGAAATTTTAATAATGACATATTTGCTGCTTTGATTATGGGATGGATGTGGAGTATGGTTATTAATTATAAAAAATATAAAACTAACATGATTGACGTTAAAAAAAATAAATGATATTATATAAATATAAATTTAAAATAGATAGATTTCAAAAGTAAAGTGAGGGAAGTTTGTGAGTGTTTAGTATCTTAAATAATTAATTGAATATTAATTTCTAAAAATTGGGTATTTTACCTTTATTTGTTGTGAAATTAATTAAAATTATTAAGATACAAGTCTGCAAATTTACTCATTGTGAAGGTGTTTAAAAATTATTTTTAAATATCTTTAAAAGTGTTAATTTAAAGCTGTGGTGTATCCATGGCTTTTTTTATTGGAAAAATGAAATCTATCATGCAAGATGAGTAAAAAATATAGAAGACTTGTTGATATTATTTATTTCAATCAATAAATTATTTATTGATTGTTTAATAGGAGGAGTATTAACAAGATGAATAAAGAAACATTAGAAAAATTAAATTATTACGAGTTAAAAGAAATAGTTAAAGAATATTGTGTTAGTGGTTTAGGAAAAATTTTATTAGATAAACTAGAGCCTAGTAATAGCTTAAAGCAAGTAAATAGAATGTTAGATGAAACATCACAGGGGAGAAATCTTTTAGATGCAGGATATCATATACCATTAGAAGGAATATTTAATATTACAAATTATATAGAAAAAATAGAAAAAGGTGCTGCTTTAGAGCCTTCGGATTTAACAACTATATCTGACTTTTTAAGAGGGTGTAGAAAGGTGAAAATATTTATAAAAGACAAGGAAGGATATGCACCTACATTAAGTGCCTATGGTGATAATATATCTGATTTAAGTTATATAGAAGAAGAAATAAGTTTATCAATTAAAAGTAATAGAGTAGACTCAAATGCTTCAAGAGAATTAAAAAAGATAAGACGTCATATTGAAAGTTGTGAAAGTAAAATAAGAGATAAGCTTGAAAAATTTTTAAAATCAAGTAGCAATAAAAATTATATACAGGAATTCTTTATAAGTGAGAGAAATGGAAAGTTTACAATTCCTATAAAGGCTGCTTATAAAAATAGTATAGAAGGAAGTATAATAGAAACATCACCAAAGGGTACTACAGTGTTTGTTGAATTAGCATCAATTCAAAAGTATACAAGTGAACTTGCTGTTTTAAAATCAGAAGAGGCTGTAGAAGAGTATAAAATATTAGCATTATTAACAAATATGATATTTGAAAAAATAAAAGAATTAAAGATGAATATAGATGTTATATCAGAGTATGATATGATTTTTGCAAAGGCTAAATATAGTAAAAGCATAAATGGTGTAAAGCCTTTAATGAATAAAAATGGATATATTAATATAGTAAAGGGAAAATATCCATTATTAAAAGATAGTGTCCCTTTAGATTGTAACATTGGTAAAGATTTTAGAACTCTAATTATAACAGGACCTAATGCAGGAGGAAAAACTGTTGTTTTAAAAACTATTGGATTGTTAACTTTAGCAGTTCAATCTGGGTTTCATATAGCAGCTAAAGATGGAACGGAAATGGCTGTTTTTAATAAGGTATTTGTTGATATAGGAGATAATCAGAGTATAGAAAACGCTTTAAGTACTTTTTCATCTCATGTAAAAAATTTAGCTGCAATTTTAAAATTAAGTGATAAATCAACACTATTATTATTTGATGAAATAGGAAGTGGAACAGAACCAAATGAAGGTGCAGCATTAGCCATATCTATACTAGAGGAGTTTTATCATAAAGGATGTATAACGGTAGCATCAACTCATTATGGTGAAATTAAAAATTTCTCTTTTAATCATCCTGATTTTGAAAATGCAGCTATGGAATTTAAATGCGATACTTTAGAACCGCTATATAAATTGCAAATAGGCAAATCAGGAAATAGTAATGCTTTATATATAGCCGAAAAAATGGGAATAGATAAGCCTGTAATAGAAAGAACTAAAGAATATATAAAAAATAAAAACTACAATTATGATTTTCTAAGAAGTAGTAAAATAATTAAAAATGAAAAAGAAGCTAAAAGAGAATATAATTGTGATTACAAAGTAGGAGATAAAGTTTTTATAATAGATGACAATGAGTATGGTATAGTATATAAGGAAAAAGATGAATTTAATAATCTAATTATTTTTATAAATAATAATTTAAAAGAAATAAATTATAAGAGGATTAAGTTAGAAATAAAGGCAGAAGAATTATATCCAGAAGGATATGATTTAAATCAAATATTTGTATCTTTCAAAGAAAGAAAGTTAGAAAAAGATATAAAACGTGGATCTAAAAAGGCTTTAAAACAAATACAAAAAGAAATGAAAAGATAATGAAGACTTCACCAATGCTTTTTATAGTATTGGTGGAGTTTTTATATTTACAAATTATCAATAAAAATTAATATCTATAATGTCGTTTTATATTATAATTATATTTGTATAAAATTAGGTATTAATTTACGGAAAGTATTCGATATTACTGTTGAACAAGTGATAATAATTTAATACTGCAAAAGAAGACCTTCTTACGAGAAGATTATCTATAAATATTGAAATATTGTATAATTTTAAAATTGAAGAATTGACTTGTAAAATAGGAAAAGTAATGTCTTATAAAAGTAGAATATTCAGGTAGGTTAAAACTTCAAATTAGAAATCTATATAAGGAATAGTTAAAAATAAAATAAATTTAAGTGTTATTATATTAAAGGGAAAATAGACTTGAAAGTATTGAGAGGAGTAATTTATGTATAAAGTTTTAATTGTTGAAGATGATTTAGTAATTGCAAAGTCACTTAAAAGCTGTTTAAGTCAATGGAATTACGATACAGAGTTTGTTGTAGACTTTAAGGATATTAATAAGCAATTTATTGAGTTTAATCCACATCTAGTTCTGTTAGATATATCGCTACCATTTTTTAATGGATATCATTGGTGTACTGAAATTCGTAAAATATCAAAGGTTCCTATTATTTTTATTTCATCTATGTCTGACAATATGAATATTGTTATGGCTGTAAATATGGGAGGCGATGATTTTATTGCCAAGCCATTTGATTTAAATGTTATTATTGCAAAGGTGCAAGCGTTGTTAAGAAGAACATATTCTTTTAGTGGACAAATGAATGTAATTGAGCATAATGGAGCAGTTTTAAATATTAGTGATACAACTATAGAGTATAAAAATTCTAAAATTGAACTTACTAAAAATGAATTTAAAATAATTCAAATTTTAATGGAAAATGCAGAAAAAGTGATTTCTCGTGAAGATATTATGAAAAGGTTATGGGAAAGTGATAGCTTTATTGATGATAATACTTTAACTGTTAATGTTACGAGATTAAGAAAAAAGTTAAGTGATATTGGACTTATTGATTTTATTAAAACTAAAAAAGGTATAGGATATATGGTGAATTAGTTATGGAAAAAAAAACGTTTTTATGTATATTAATTTCGTATATTAAAGACCATATAAAAATCATATTTATATATAGTATTTTTATTATGATTTTCATTGCAGTATTTTCTTTGTATTCTTTAGAACTTGAAGCAATAGTATATTCATTTTTATTATCATGTACTGTTGCTATTATATTTATAGTATATGATTTTATTAAGTATTATAAGAAGCATAACCAATTATATGTTTTAAAAAAACAAATTACTATTAGTTTAGAGAAAATGCCTTTAGCAAAAAACTTAATTGAAAAGAATTATCAAAATATTTTAGTAGAACTTTATAATAACAAGATAGAGATGAATTCAAAAGCAGACATGAAGCGTACAGAAATGATGGATTATTATAATCTTTGGGCACATCAAATTAAGACACCTATTTCTGCAATGAGATTATTGCTACAGATGGAAAAAAGTGAAGGAAACAAAGAATTATTAGCAGAGCTTTTTAAAATTGAACAATATGTTGAAATGGTTTTAGGTTATTTGAGAATTGAAAATGCATCATCAGATTTAGTTTTTAAAAATTGTGATTTATCTAAAATTATAAAACAAGCAGTTAGAAAACATGCTAACACATTTATCAGAAAGAATATATCTCTTGAATTTAATGAAATAAATTGTACTGTTTTAACTGATGAAAAGTGGTTAGTCTTTGTAATTGAACAAATATTATCTAATGCTTTAAAATATACAAATGAAGGCAAAATAACTATATATATGCATAAGTCTAATGAAAAGATTTTGATTATTGAGGATACAGGAATAGGAATTGCTAAAGAAGATTTACCACGAATATTTGAAAATGGTTATACTGGGTATAATGGGCGTATGGACAAAAAGGCGACAGGTATTGGATTATATCTTTGCAAAAAAATATTGAATAAGTTATCACACAAAATAATAATTACTTCTGAAATAGGGGTAGGTACAACAGTTAAAATTGATCTTTTTTCAGCTAAAACTATGTTTGAATAATGAGGTGCTTACAAAAGTGTAAGGTTAGATAGGAAAATGCAAGGCTAAGTTATGGCATTGCATTTTCTTTTTTTTTATAATAAAAACATAGAAGATATTGAATTTAAGTAGATTAAATTCTAAAAAATATTTTATGCATAATCAAATAAAGAATAGACGGTTAAATTTAAGTTCTTAAGTTTAGGTTTGAAAATAATAGGTTTGAAAATAATAGGTTTGAAAATAATAGGTTTAAATGAGATTTAGGAGGAGTTTTTTATGAAGTTGTTAGAAGCAAACAATTTAAAAAAAATATATATGACAAGATTTGGTGGAAATAAAGTACAAGCATTGGAAAATGTAACATTCTCGGTAGAAAAAGGTGAATATGTAGCTATTATGGGTGAGTCAGGTTCAGGAAAAACTACTTTACTTAACATATTGGCATCTTTAGATAAACCAACTAGTGGTGAGGTTTTATTAAATGGAAAAAACATTGTATCTATAAAAGAAAGTGAAGTTGCTACATTTCGTAGAGATAACTTAGGATTTGTATTTCAAGATTTTAATTTACTTGATACATTTTCTTTAAAAGACAATATATTTTTACCACTTGTTCTATCAGGAAAATCATACAATGAAATGGAAAGTAGATTAGAGCGTATTGCAAATAAGTTAGGTATCAAGGAAATATTATCGAAATACCCTTATGAAGTTTCTGGCGGACAAAAACAAAGGGTAGCTGTTGCACGAGCTATTATTACTAACCCACAACTTATTTTAGCAGATGAGCCAACAGGTGCACTTGATTCAAAGGCTACAGATCATTTATTAAAAATGTTTTCAGAAATAAATGAAGGAGGTCAGACAATTTTAATGGTTACTCATAGTACTAAAGCTGCAAGTCATGCTAGTAGAGTATTATTTATTAAAGATGGAGAAGTGTTCCATCAGATATATAGAGGAATAATGTCTAATGAGGAAATGTTTGAAAAAATCTCCAATACATTAACAATAATTACCAATGGAGGGGATGTAAATGAGTAGAATGTTTTATCTTAAATTAGCAATAAGTAATATTAGAAAAAACAGCAAAACTTATATCCCATACATTATTACGTGTATATGTAGTATTATGATGTTTTATATTATGAGCTCTATTTCAAAGAACCCGGGATTAGACCAAGTTCCAGGATCAGATAGTTTGAAAAGTATGCTTTCTTTTGGAACAGTTGTAATTGGTATTTTTTCAACTATATTTCTTTTTTATACCAATAGTTTTTTAATAAAAAGAAGGAAAAAGGAAATTGGGTTATACAATGTGCTAGGGCTTAGTAAGAAACACATTGCGAAGGTTTTATTTTTAGAAAATATTTTTATTGCAAGTATTAGTTTCATATTTGGACTAACTGGCGGAATTATTCTTGATAAGTTTATGTTCTTGTTATTTTTAAAGGTGCTTAATTTCCCAGTAGCTTTCGGATTTTATATTTCAAAAATATCTATAGTAAGAACATTAATTCTTTTTATAGGAATCTTTTTTATGACACTAATGGCAAATTTATTTGAAATTAAAAGATCTAATCCAACTGAACTTTTAAAAGGTGGGCAGCATGGAGAAAAAGAACCTAAAACGAAATGGATTATGACAATTATAGGTGTTGTAGCACTTGGGACTGGATATGGAATAGCTTTATATGTTAAATCACCACTCTCAGCTTTACAATTGTTTTTTACTTCTGTTATTTTAGTTATTATAGGAACCTATGCGCTTTTTACAGCAGGAAGTATTGCTTTATTAAAGCTTTTAAGAAGAAATAAAAAGTTTTATTATAAAACAAGCAATTTTGTATCTGTTTCTGGAATGATATATAGGATGAAGCAAAATGCAGTAGGTCTTGCTAACATTTGTATTTTAAGCACAGCAGTACTTGTTATGCTTTCAACAACGGTTTCTTTATATGTTGGAGTGGAAGATGTTTTAAGAAATAGATATCCAAGAGAAGTTTTAATAAATACATCAGAAGTTGAAAAAAGCCAATGTGAAAAAATAGATAGAATTGTAGATAGTGAAATAAAAGAAAATAATATAGTAGCAAAAAATAGGGTGAATTATTTAGAATATACTATTCCATGTGTAAAAGAAGAAGATAAATTTTTAGTCATAAAAGATGATTTACTTGATTCAGATGTTTGTTTTATAAATGCTGTTCCACTTTCAGATTACAACAGATTAGAAAATAAAAATGTAAATCTTGGCGATGATGAAGTTATTATTTTTTCAGAAGGAAAGAAGAAATATGGAAAAGATAGTATTACTATTAATGATAAAACTTATAAAGTAAAAGAAGAAATAGATAAATTAGAAAGTATATCGGGAAGTTTTACGGATATAGTAGAGTCGTATACAGTGATTTCAAAAGATATCAACAATATTTGTGAGCTTAATAAAAAGCGTAAAGGATACATAGTTGGATTTGATGTTAATGGAAAATCAAATGATATGATTACAATTTCCAATAAATTAAATAAAAAATTTGATGAAAATAATATGGCTGTTACTGCCGAGAGTATAGAAAGTAATAAAAAAGATTTTTTATCTTTATATGGAGGATTGTTCTTTTTAGGAATTTTTCTTGGCATATTATTTTTAATGGCAACAGTATTAATTATTTATTATAAACAGATATCTGAAGGATACGATGATAAAGAACGATTTGAAATAATGCAAAAAGTTGGTATGAGTAAGGTTGAAATAAAAAGAACTATAAGAAGCCAAGTTTTAATGATATTTTTCATACCAATTACTTTTTCAGTAATTCATATTGTTTTTGCATTTCCTATAATCACGAAGTTGCTAGCAGTTTTCATGTTAACAAATGTAGCATTATTTAGAATAACTACGTTAATAACAATTTTAGTTTTTACAATTATTTATTTTATAATATTTGCTCTAACAACAAGGACTTATTATAAAATTGTTGAGGAATAAATAAGAAATAAGAGAATACTGTTTTATTATTTATATGGTTATGTCTAATATAAGATGATAATCATATTTAAGCCCTTGAAGTTCAAGGGCCTTTTTCTATATTGAATTCAATAGGTTATATGTATGGTTTAAAAAGTTTATAGCTATAAGTAAAAAAATAAAACCTTTATTGTATACCAAAATTAAGTATAGTGCAATTTATGAAGTAATTGGAATGAAAAAACTCATTTAGAATATATGTAGATATAATAGGAAATAAAGAAATTGACCATTTAAAGAATAACATGTCAGTAGTGTTTGATAGATAATTATAATATTCTTAAGTAGCATTAAAAATAGCTAAAAATTAGTGGTAATTTACCATTTGTTAACAATCTAAAGTAATAACATTAATATCTATAATGTTATTTTATATTATAATTATATTTATACCACTAGGGTGCAATTTTTAAATGCTTTTACAAAGTTATATAAAGCATGTGGTTATAAAAGCAAGTGTAAATCTAAAATATAAGAAATAAATATGCTTGCATTAGAGGAAAAATAAAAATGGATTTTTAAAAGAAATTAGTAGGTAAAATGAATTTGATGAGGTTTTTATGGACATATTGAATTGCGAATTTAAAGAATCAATTATATGTAAAACATTATAAGAATATAATAAAATATTGACTTGTAATTTTATAGATGAATGTATAAGGTGGTGTAAAAATGAGAGATTATAGATTGCAATATCATACCGTAAGTAAAATGCTTCAAGCAAAGACCAGAATGACTAAGTCAGCTATGCTTTGCTTGGAGCTAGATAATTGTTAGTAGCTGTAACAAACAAGCTCCGATAAGATATGTAAGCTTACTTTTTCATAGGTCTTTGCCTTAATTAATAGTATTAAGGGGGGCAATGAGTATGAAATATGTTAAAGCGTATGAGGTTTTACCAGAGGATATTATAGAAGTAATTCAAAATTATATAGATGGAGAGTATTTATATATACCAAGAAAAACTGAAAATGAAAAGTCTTGGGGAGAAAAAAGTGGAGCTAAAAAAATGCTAAAGGAAAGAAATTCTCAGATTTTAAGAAAATATAATAAGGGAATTAAGGTTACACAGTTAGCTAAGGAATACTTTCTATCAGAACAAAGTATACGAAGAATCATAAGTAAAGAAAGAAGAGAAAATTTACTACAAAGTGGTTAATTTAAAATATAAAAAAGTCCTATCATCAAAACTATTAAAGGTATTGATGATGGGGCTTTTTTTATATCAAATTTGATACAGAATAGTTTTGGATATATATAATTTCAGTTAAAGTTAATAAAATTAATATATAGAGAGTAATAAAAATGGGGGCTATTATTATGACTAAAAATGTTAAAGTAATAAATGAAATAAAAAAATTTTTAAAAGTGTTTCAAGAAAAATATATAAAAAATGATTTGAATAATATTGAAGAGTTCATTAAAGAATTTTTTATTGATGACGATAATACAAGTCTTTTAGGAGTAGGAGAAAAAAGTTGGTATTTTGGATTATCTCAGATAGAAAGTGCAATTAGAATTTATTGGAGTGATAAAAATAGTTATTTAAAGAATATTGATTTAGATATAGAAAACTCTGTGATAAATGCAGAAGAAAATGTAGCTTGCATAGCAATTAGTGGAAAAAGTTTAAATAACATCAGTGAAGAAAAAGCTTCAAATATTATGATTGATAGGTTATCAAATATATTAAATGAAAGGGAAATATCAAAAGCTGATTTAGTTCAATTTTCAGATCAAATATCAAGAAGTTTATATGATATAAGTTTAGGTGAAGAATATGTATTTCCTTTTAGAACAACATTTATTACAGTTAAAGATAATTCTAAATGGAAGATAAAACACATGAAAATTTCATTTGGAGGAGCAAGAGAAGATTTAATAATTGATGATGCAAGCATTGAGGATGAGTTTAAAATACTTCCAATAAAAAATAAAGAAGATAAAGAAGTAAATGAAATTCAGAAAGTATTAGAAATTTTACAAGAAGGTTATGACAAAAGGGATGCATCACTTGTTAACTATTATGGTGAAAAATTATTTCATCATGATGAGAATTTATATATATTTGGAACTGATAATGGAGAAAATTTTCATGGGTTTGAAGAAAGTAAGGAATTATTAAAATGTGACTGGAAATATTGGGGGGATTTTAATGTAAATAAAGAAAATGCATATATTTCAGTTTTAGGGGATATGGCTGTTGTTATTTCAAAAGCATTTATAAAATTTAAGTTTTTAGAAAAAACCGTTTGTACTTGGCCAAAATCTAACTTTGAATATTTTATACGAGAGAATAAAAAGCAAAAAGAGTTATTACAAAATATGTTATTTTCAATAAATATGTCATTAAACTGTCTAGAATCTTATAATGAAAACTCAATTTGTCCTATGAGATTTTTCGGTGTATTAGTAAAAAAGAAAGGTAAATGGAAATTTAATCACATGCATTTTTCAGATATAGTTGAAGGGCTTCCAAGTGAAAGAATTATTAAATAATATATTGACTTAAAAAATATAATTATTAAAAAGGTTAAAAGTTATGAGCGATAAAGAATTTAGTAGTTATAAAATAAGTGAGTTAGAAGAAAAAGTAAAATAATTTTAATATTTTTGGAAAAGTTCTTTCACAGTCAGGCTCTTATTGGTATAAAGAAGAGTATTTGACTAAAGAGTATAAGCTGATAGATAAGTTACCATTAAAGTTTTATCTAAATGCTGGAGTATTAGAAGATAGACCTTATGACACTGAGCCCATAATGATGGAAGTTATAAATAATATAAAAGATGTATTAGTAGAAAAAGGTTATGATGTGAAATATGAAAATTTTTATTCAGGTCATGATTATTTAAGTTGGGGTGAAACATTGGCAAATGGTCTCATAGCACTTATAGGCAAGGAGAGTGTATAAAGAAAAATACAGCTATTTAAATTTTATAGCTGTGTTTTTCTTAATTGTAATATAGGAATGCTATATATATTTAATTGTAAATAGTAGAATTTATAAATTATAAAAGAATTAAATTTAGGAGGATGTTATGAGATTTGAAGATTTTGAATATAAAAGGGTGGATATAGAAGAAGCTAAAAGAAAAGTTTTTAAGTTAATAGAGGATTTTAGAAATAGTGATTCTTATGAAAATCAATGTTA
>NZ_BAAABH010000047.1:0-19439 GCF_054767855.1 Clostridium sp. CTA-19
ATCAAAGCCGGTCCTAAAATAGCAGCTTTGCTGTGTACATGTTTGGGACTGGCTTTGATATTTTAGGTAGAAGTATAAAGTTAGGAGAGCATCAAGTGTTAGCGGAGAAAATAAACTTACCGTGCCTGTCTCATTTGTGATGGAGCCAACATTAGTAGTAATTGTTTATTTTATTATGGGGATAAAATAAAAAAAATTAAGGATTAGGAACATTATATAATTGATATTTGACAATGGACAATTGACAATTTAGGTTGAAACTGGACTGCCAGTTTCTTTAAATTTAAGGGAGTAAATTCTAGGGTAGGTGTATAAAACAAACAAAAGCTATAGTTAGGATTCACAGCCGTAACAAGAAGGACAGGTTCAGTTGGTTGTAGCACCATAAAAAACTTTAGTACTCAATAAAAAGGTTATATAAAATAAATTACTAAGCAAAGAACCAGTACTTGAGCTGCAAAGCAGCGTATCAGTTAGGTACTGTTTTTTTGCTTATCTTGTTGTGGGAATAAAATAAAAAAATTAAGGATTAGGAATTATGAACTAAGAATTCAGGATGAAAGTGGCAACCACTTTCTTTTTAATCTATAAATATAATTTGCCTTGCAAATTTATATAAAACTACGTGGAGAATTACTAGGAGCATAGCGAATAGTAATAACCACAACTGTTCACTGTTAACTATTCATTTTTAACTAGAAAAAGTCCCATTTGCAATGGAGGTAGAATTTGCAGGAAGTGATTACTTAGTTGAAATAGAGGATTTTAGAATATTAAGAATTAGAAATCATCGTTAAAAGAATGACTTTCCAATGTTGTTCTTATTAAAAAAATATTCATATTTAAAAAATGGGAATTGTTTCATAAAAATAAGCAACTGCAAGAAAAAAATCTAAAAGAATCTAAAAAAATCTAAAATGCAATAAAAATTCCAATATAAGCAATTAAATGGAAAATAAATACTTAAATAAAAATATAAATTAAATAAAATATTACGAAAATATTGAAAATATCTTTTAAATATTGTACAATAAAAATATAAATTTCGTTAAAATAATATCAAATAATATTAATATGGGTAGAATTGAGGAGGATTTTTTGATGAACAGATTTACTTTACCAAGAGATATATATTATGGTGAAAATTCACTAGAGGTTTTAAAAACTTTAGAAGGAAAAAAAGCTATAGTTGTTACTGGCGGAAGTTCTATGAGAAAAAATGGATTTTTAGATAAAATTATAAATTTATTAGAAGAAGCTAAAATCGAAGTTAAACTTTTTGAAGGTGTTGAACCAGATCCATCAATAGAAACAGTTATGAAAGGTGCAGAAATGATGAGAGAATTTGCACCAGAATGGATAGTTGCAGTTGGCGGTGGATCACCTATAGATGCTGCTAAAGCTATGTGGGTATTCTATGAACACCCAGAATTAACTTTTGATGATATAAAAGATCCATTTACAATCCCAGCATTGAGAAAGAAAGCTAAATTTGTTGCTATACCATCTACTAGCGGAACAGCTACAGAGGTAACAGCATTTTCAGTTATAACTGACTACAAAAAGAAAATAAAATACCCATTAGCAGATTTCAATATAACACCAGATATTGCTATATTAGATACTGAGCTTACTATGACAATGCCTAAAAAATTAGTAGCTCATACAGGAATGGATGCATTAACTCATGCTATAGAAGCATATGTTGCAACTAATAAATCTCATTTCTCTGATCCGTTAGCAATGGAAGCTATAATAATGATAGAAGATAACATATTAAAATCTTATGAGGGAGTAAAAGAATCAAGAGATGAAATGCATAATGCTCAATGTTTAGCAGGTATGGCATTTTCAAATGCATTACTTGGAATAACTCACTCTATGGCACATAAAACAGGTGCTGTATTCCATATACCACATGGATGTGCTAATGCTATATTCTTACCATATGTAATCCAATTTAATAAAAAAGCATGTGGAGAAAGATATGCTAGAATAGCTAGAACTTTAGGTCTTGCTGGTGGTAATGAAGAAGAATTAATAAACTCTTTAATTGATTGTATAAGACAATTAAATAAAGCAATGGAAATTCCACTAACATTAAAAGAATATGGAGTGGAAAAAGAAGAGTTTGATAAATATATAGACTTTATTTCAGAAAATGCAGTAGTTGATGCTTGTACAGCATCTAACCCAAGAGAAATATCTGTAGATGAAATGAAAAAGGTATTTGAATGTACATTTGATGGAGTAGACGTTGAATTTTAATTAAAAAATATAAAATCACTGATAAATTATCAGTGATTTTTATTATATTTCTATACATGAATTAAATAAGGGAAAAGTCTCTATTTAAAGGTATACATCAAATTTTTATAAATTTTTAATTTTTAACTAAAGTAAGTTGTTAACTAGCAGTAAAATTCAACTTGGAACCTTAAAAGATTTAAAAATTAGGAATTATGGCTGAAACTGAATAGTCAAATTTCAGTGTTATAGTAAAAATATAATATATGTATGAAGTAAATTTTAATTTTAAACTGTATTTTTTTACAAGTGATTTAGAAGAAAGTTTAATAAGATTTAATATTACATAATTGAATGTGGTAAAATTCGTTTTAATTTATATATAAATTAAAAGATTCAAATAATATACTTAATTGTTATTGACTATATTAATATAAGATTATAAAATAGTAATTGAGAAGTTAATAAGGTATGAATGAAGATTGTTGAAGAAAGCTGGTTTTATTAAGCATGAAAATGTTTAACATATATAATGAAGAAAAATGAATAGTAGCCATATGCACTATTTAAGTACAGCACAACAGTTGGACATAAACCTGGAGAGACTACAAGCACGGAAAAAGTGAAAATGTGATTATGTGGCATCGAAGAAGAAACTCGAATTTTCAGCTTTGGGGGAAACTTTCAGATAAAAGGACAGGTGTAAATAGCTCTTTATTGTTGTGTCTATTTACAAGGTCCCTTTTTTTATTTATTATTGGATAAATATAGGGAAACAAGCTCCAATTTAAATTTATTCAATAGCTTTAAAATATTTTCATACAAAATGTAGTGTTGAATTTGAAGGGATTCGGAGCATGTCTCACTATTTTGGGTATCCAAGTTTTGGAATGTATGATTTTAAAAGTCAACTTGGAACCCCCTATATAAGTTAAAACTTGTTTTAAAACAATTTATATAAATTATAAGTTTAATTAGTGAAAAGATAATTAATAATAAGGTGGACAAACAATATTATTTTGAGTTTGGAGGAAGTGGATATGTACAAAATAGCAGAAAAAAGAGATTTAGCAGAAAATATATTCTTAATGAATATAGAAGCACCAAGAGTTGCTAAATCTGCTAAGCCTGGTCAATTTGTAATTATAAGAAATGATGAGAATGGTGAGAGAGTTCCATTAACAATTTGTGATACAAACACAGACAAAGGAACAGTTACAATAGTTGTACAAACTATAGGATGTTCTACTAAGGATTTAGAAAAGCTTAATGAAGGTGACTATCTTCATGACTTTGTTGGACCATTAGGAATGGAATCAGAATTATTACATGAAAACATAGAAGAACTAAAGAAAAAGAACATACTATTCATATCAGGGGGAGTTGGTTCGGCTCCAGTTTATCCACAAGTAAAATGGTTACATGAGCATGGTGTAAATGCTGATGTAATAATGGGATTCAAAAATAAAGACATGGTAATCCTAGAAGATCAAATGAAAACTGTTGCATGTAATGTTTATACTTGTACAGATGATGGATCATATGGATTTAAAGGAATGGTTACTAACCAATTAGAAGAGTTAGTAAATGGTGGTAAGAAATACGATTTAGTTGTGTCAATAGGACCAATGATAATGATGAAATTTGTATGTAAATTAACAGAAAAATTAAATATACCAACAATAGTAAGCATGAACCCAATAATGGTAGATGGAACTGGAATGTGTGGAGCTTGCAGAATTACTGTTGATGGAAAAACTAGATTTGCTTGCGTTGAAGGACCAGAATTTGATGGACATAAGGTAGATTTTGATGAGGCATTAAAAAGATCTGGAATGTATAAAGCAGAAGAAGCTGAAAAAAGCTGTAGATTAGGAGGTAACAAGTAATGGCAGTAGATAGAATGAAAAGAACTCCAATATCAGAGCAAGATGCAAAAGCAAGAGCTAAAAACTTTAAAGAAGTTTGTTTAGGATATAATGAAGAAGAAGCGGTAAAAGAAGCATCAAGATGCTTAAACTGTAAAAACAAACCATGTGTTAGCAAATGTCCAGTATCAATAGATATACCTTCATTTGTACATGAAGTTGCAGAAGAAAATTTTGAAGAAGCTGCAAAAATATTAAATAGATATACTGCACTACCAGCTGTTTGTGGTAGAGTTTGTCCTCAAGAACTACAATGTGAAAGCAAATGTGTACTTGGAATAAAAGGAGAAGCTGTTGCAATTGGTAAGCTTGAAAGATTTGTTGCTGATTGGTCAAGAGAACATGATGTAGATCTTTCAGAAACTAAAGCTAAAAATAGTAAAAAAGTTGCTGTTATAGGTTCAGGCCCTGCTGGAATAACTGCTGCAGGTGAAATGGCTAAAGCTGGTTATGATGTAACTGTATTTGAAGCATTACATGAACCAGGTGGAGTTTTAGTTTATGGAATTCCTGAATTCAGATTACCAAAAGAAACAGTTGTTAAGCATGAAATAAACAACCTAAGAAAATTAGGAGTTAAAATAGAGACAAATGTAATAGTAGGAAAAACTGTTACTATAGATGAATTAATAAGAGACGAAAAATTTGAAGCTATATTTATAGGTTCAGGTGCTGGTCTTCCAAAATTCATGGGAATTAACGGAGAAAACTTAAACGGAGTTGTATCTGCAAATGAATTTTTAACAAGAAACAACTTAATGAAAGCTTTCAAAGAAGATTCACCAACACCAATAAAATCAGGAAAAAAAGTTTGTGTTGTAGGTGGCGGAAACGTTGCTATGGATTCTGCTAGAACAGCATTAAGATTAGGTTCAGAAACTCATATAGTATATAGAAGAAGTGAATCAGAACTTCCAGCAAGAGCTGAAGAAGTACATCACGCTAAGGAAGAAGGCATTATCTTTGACCTTCTAGTTAATCCAGTTGAAATCTTAGGCGATGAAACTGGTTGGGTTAAAGGAATGAAATGCATAAGAATGGAACTTGGAGAAGCTGATGCATCTGGAAGAAGAAGACCAGTAGAAGTACCAGGTTCAGAGTTTGTTATAGATTGTGACACTGTAATAATGTCATTAGGAACATCTCCAAACCCATTAATACCTTCAACAACAGAAGGATTAGACGTAAATAAATGGAAATGTATCGTAGCTGATGAAGAAACAGGAAAAACTTCAAAAGCTAGAGTATACGCTGGTGGAGATGCTGTAACAGGAGCTGCAACAGTTATCCTTGCTATGGAAGCTGGTAAAAAAGCTGCTGCTGCAATGATAAAAGATTTAGAAGAAAACTAAAAAAATTTCTTTAACTAAATAAGGTATGGATTCATATCCTCCTAATTTTTAGGAGGATATGAGTTTACATATAAAAAATTTAAAAAGTTTCATTGTTTAAACATTTATTATTTAATTTTGTTTCAAAAAAACAGAACTCAATTTGAGTTCTGTTTTTTTGATATTAAATCTTCTATTAGATTGATTTGTTCTTCTTTAGTTAAATTTAAATACTCGTTATAACCACAATGATAGAAACAACCAGTATAGGATTTATGTTCTTTGCCATCTTGCAACCTTAAATCCATAGGGCAGGGCTGGATTTTTGGATCTCTTGCTTTTAAATCACCTGTATTTATAGGGTGACTATTAAAATCATCAATAACATCCTTATTGCCCATTTCTTCACATAAACCAACTAAACCAGAACCACTATTTATATTTTCTATTATCTTTTTTAGAGTATATATGTATTCATCATAAGATAAATTTTTATTTTGCAACGCTTTAATCATAAAAAACACCACCGTTTAATAGTAATAGTAATATATATTTAAAAAACTTTAAATTAAAATTATATACTAAGGATTTAATTTTAACAGAGAAAAGTAAAGTATAAGTATATGTTCTCATTTAATTTTAAAATTATAACTTGGTAAATATATAGTGGTCCAAGTTTTGGAATGGATAATTTAAAAAGTCAACTTGGAACCATATATAATTTAAAATTTTAGTTTTGAACCTTATATAATTAAAAAAATATACAAAACGTAAAATACAAAAATATGTAATCACATTATGCACAGGTATGTATATGAAGTGTTGATAATTTTTTGAAAATTTAAACTAAGCCTGTGGATAAGTCCATAACTAGTACACTTTATTAACAAGTATAAAAATTACATATGGAATTAAATGTAGATTTTGTAGATAATTTGAATAAATAAAATTATAAAACATCCAAAATTCTACAAAATGCAACTATTATTTTATTATATAACTATGAATTTATCAAGTAATACACAGGCTATGGGCATAAAAGTCAAACTATTCACAATTTATTGTGAATAGTTTCGCTTATTTGTGGATAATTATTGTCAAAAACAAAGTTACTAACAGTTACAAAGTTACATTAATCAACAATGAAAATAAAATTAGGGAAAAATGTAATTGAATTGACTAATTTTAGAAAATTAGTGTATAGATTTTTGACAAAAGATTTATTTTAATAAAATATTATTTATAGCATTTAATGTGTATTTTATATCTTCAACAGTATTAAAGTGTCCAAAGCTAAATCTCACAGTTCCATCTGGAAATGTTCCAAGTGTTTTATGTGATGATGGGGCACAGTGAAGTCCACTTCTAGTTGAAATTCCATATTCTTTATTTAATCTGTGGCAAACAATACCGTTATCCAATTCTTTGAAATCAAGAGAAACTACAGCAGTTCTATTATCAGTAGAATCACTACCTACTAATAAGTTAGCATTTATATTTTTGATTCCTTCAATAAAAGTTTTTGTAAGTTCTAATTCCTTTTCATAAATAGAACTAACTCCTATTTTATTCAAATACTTTAGTGAAGCATTAAGCCCAAATATACCAGGAATATTTGATGTTCCACTTTCAAATTTGTCAGGCATATATGTAGGTTGTACTTCTAATTCGGATAGACTTCCAGTTCCACCTTCTATAATCGGTTTAACTAAAGGTACAATATTTTCCTTTATTAAAAAACCTCCAATACCTTGCGGGCCTAATAATCCTTTATGTCCAGTGAAACAAAGGACATCTATGTTTAAATCCATCATGTCTATATTTAAAGTTCCAGCACTTTGAGCAGAATCTACTATGAAAATTAAATTATGTTTTTTACATATAGAACCAATATCTTTTAATGGTAGTATGGAACCACATACATTAGAGGCATGGGTAATTACTACTGCTTTAGTATTAGGTGTTATAGCATTTTCAATATCCACAGCCTTTAAATAGCCTAAACTGTTACATTGAACTTTAGAAAAAGTAACTCCATTATCCTTTAGTGATGAAAGGGGACGCATTACTGCATTATGTTCCATTGATGAAATAATAATATGGTCCTTACTTTTTAGCATGCCTTTTAATACCATGTTTAAACTATAAGTTATACTAGGTGTAAAAATTACATTTTCACATTTATTAAAGTTAAAAAGGTCACATAATAATTCACGAGTCTCAAAAACAGTATCTTCTGCTTCTAAGGCATCAAAATAAGCACCTCTATTTATATTACAACCTATATTAGTTATATAATTTGAAATTGCATCTGCAAGATCAGGAGCTTTAGGAAAAGATGTTGCTCCATTATCTAAGTATATTTTTCTCATTAGAAACCTCCTTATTTATAAAAATAATAGATAGATATTATCTATTAGCCATTTAAATTTAATATATTATGGAATATTTGTAAGAATTAACATGATGTTCAATACATGTAAAATATTATCAAAAAAAGGGGGATGAGTAAACTATGAAAGAAAAAAGAGGAATTATTTTAGGTGGTGCAATAATTGGTATTTTAGGAGTACTTTCAGTTTATTGTGGTAATCCAAAAAACATGGGGATTTGTATTGCATGTTTTATAAGAGATATTTCTGGTGGGTTAGGACTACATAAAGCAGAGATAGTACAATATGTGAGACCAGAAATAATTGGAATGGTACTTGGTGCATTTGGTATAGCTTTAGTTAATAAAGAATTTTCTACTAAGGGAGGTTCTTCACCATTTCTAAGGTTTATTTTAGGTGCAATGGTTATGATAGGAGCTTTAATGTTTCTTGGATGTCCAACAAGAATGGTACTAAGACTAGCAGGTGGAGATTTTAATGCTATATTTGGAATAATTGGTTTTGCTGTTGGAATTATAGTAGGAATATACTTCTTAAATAGAGGATTTACTTTAAAAAGAAATTATAAGCAAACTAAACTAGAGGGATATGTATTTCCAATAATAAATATAGGACTATTTATTATGTTAGCTGCAGGTTCAAGCTTATTAATATTTTCTAAAGAAGGTCCAGGTTCTCAACATTCACCAATATGGATTGCGTTGGTAGTAGGATTAGTTGTTGGAGTTATTTGTCAAAGAACTAGACTTTGTATGGTTGGTGGAATAAGAGATATGATTTTATTTAAAGATTCATACTTATTATTAGGATTTTTAGCTATGTTAATAGCTGCATTTTTAGGAAATCTAGCCTTTGGATTTTTCACTCCAGGATTTGCAAATCAGCCAGTAGCCCATACAGATTGGATTTGGAATTTCTTAGGTATGGTAGTTGCAGGTTGGAGTTCAGTTCTTTTAGGGGGATGCCCAATGAGACAATTAGTTCTTTCTGGTGAAGGTAACGTTGATTCAGTTATAACTGTTTTAGGAATGTTTGTTGGAGCTGCATTTTGCCACAACTTTAAACTTGCATCATCACCAAAAGGCCCAACTTCAACTGGACAAATTGCTGTAATATTATGTTTAGTAGCATTAGGTGCAATATCATATTTTAGTATGGCAAAGGATGTTAAAGTAAAATCTGATAAAGATATAAAAGGAGGAGTTTCTGTTGATTAAAGTAGATGCAAGAGGAGTATCTTGTCCTCAACCAGTATTAATGACTAAAAAAGCCTTAGAAGAAAATAAAGATGGAATTGTAGTATTAGTAGATAATACTACAGCATGTAATAATGTACAAAGATTTATGAAAAATGCAGGATACAATGTTTCAGTAAAAGAAGATGAAGAAGAATTTATAATAGAGGCAAAAAAATAAATGAATTATTTAGCAACTTTTTTTACCCACTCAGGAGCAATAAAATTTAAAAGATATCTAACAAAAAACAATATAGAAAATGAAGCATTACCTGTACCAAGAAAATTAAGTTCTAATTGTGGAATAGGGGTGAAATTTTTATACGAAAAAAATATAGAAAAAATTTATGATGAAGATATAGAAAAAATTTTCAAAGTAAAAGAAAAAGGTTATGAACTATTTAAAGACTTTGATATCTAAAAAACAAAGCTATTTTAACAATTGTTAAAATAGCTTTATTTTTGATTAAGGCATATTATATTTTAAATTCATCTACTTTTTTTAGCATATTATTTGTCATTGTTCTTAGTTTTTCAGTAGCTTTTGATACCTCAGTAGTTACTGCACTTGCTTCCTCAGAAGCTGCTGATATTTCTTCAGCTGATGCACAAACTTCTTCAGAAACTGCAGATGTATTTTCTACCATAGTTAAGATACTGTTTTTCCCATCATTAATTTTATCTGAGGATTTGCTTACATCATTAACTTTAGGAAGCACTATATTTATGGCCTGAATTATGCTATTGAATACTTCTATAGTTGAATGAATAACTTCAGTTTGAGCATTTAATTCATCATCCATTATATCAGTATTTTCTACAATCACTTCAGTTTCTTTAGATATGCCACAAATAATTTTATTTATATCTTCAGCAGAATGTTTACTTTGATCAGCTAGTTGTCTAATTTCATCTGCTACAACGGCAAATCCTTTTCCACTTTCACCAGCACGTGCAGCTTCAATTGCTGCGTTAAGTGCAAGTAAACTAGTTTGATCTGCTATGTTGTTTATTAAATTAGTTATTTCATTAACTTTTTTTACATTTGCACCTAAGGAAGCTATGTCAGTAGAAAAGTTTTTAAAACTTTTACTTATATCATTAACTGAAACATCTAATTGATGCATTTTATCACTACTATTACTAGCTATACTGCTGATATCCTTAGAATTTTCATTTATATCAAATATAGCTTCAACAATTCCTTGAACTTCAGAACCAAAGTTTTTTAAAGTGCTTGCAATTTCTATAAGTTCTTCAGCTTGGCTAGTAGTTCCTTTTGCAATGTCATTAATGGAATAGGCAACATCACTAGAAGAAGCAGCTATGGCCTCTGCTGATGAAAATAATTTGCCAGTTTCCATATCAATTGTTTTAGAATTATCTTTAACACTAGAAATCATAGATTTTATAGATTCTTGCATTGTGTTAATAGAATTTGCAATTCCACCTATTTCAGATTTATTTTTTAAGTATATTTCAGGAATCGGTTTAGTGAAATCACCTTGTCCAATTGTTCCTAAGTGGTTTTCAAAATAAAGTATAGGTTTAGTTATCCTATTTGCTATATTAAAACATAATAGAATAGCAATTATTATAGTTATGCCAACTAGTCCAATTATAATCATTCCTATATGGTTAGCAGTTTTTGAAAACTCACTTGTTTCAATTAAATATACATAATTCCAATTTAAGCTACTATTTTTTGATTTATATATACCAACTGAATAGTTTTTTCCATCATCCATTTTAGTATCAATTAATTTTGTAGGTAAATTATTAATATCGCTTAAGCCGTTAATTTTTAAGTCGTCTAACTTTTTGCTTATTAATGAAGTGTCTTTAGGATGGGCTAGAATAGTTCCACTTTTATCAACAGGAATGATATAACCGCTTTCTCCTAATTTTATATTATTTATAAGAGCAGACATATTATTAAGTTTAACATCTATTCCTACAACACCTTTAATTTTACTATTTGCATCTTTTATTGCAGAAATAACAGATACAACAATATCTCCAGCAGAGGTAGTATATACATCTGTAACTGCAACTTCATCTGGATTTGCAAGAGCTGCCTTATACCAATCTCTTGTTCTTGGATCGTAGCCTTCCTTTCTAGATGAAGCAGGATATTGTAAATAACCACCATTTTCAGCTACTCCTATATTAACATTTTCAAACCCTTCATGAGTTTTAGTTATGTTTTCAAATTCCTTATATAGAGTTGCTTCATAAGAATTATTTTTTAAAGGAGTCATTTCAACTAAGCCATTTGTTCCTTTTTTGTCTATGTATGAGGTTACTCTTGAATCTATATTTGAAACTAGTTCAGAATTAGAAAGCATCTTAACATTGTTTTTAACCTCATCAATATATCCATTTAAATATGTATCAACTAAATCTAAGTGATCAGTTGTTGATTTTGTGAAACTAACTTTCGTTTCATCAGATATAATGAAATAAACTATACTATTTACCAAAATCATTAATATCAAAATTAGAAATAAAAACGATGAAATAAGTTTAACTTTTATACTATCTCTTGATAATTTCTTCATGTTCATTCACCTACCTAAAATATTATTTAATATTAATTAATTATCGGTTAAAAGATTAATTTCTTGATGAATTTAACATAAATACAAATAAATAAAATAAGCTAAAATACATGGCAAAAAGTAATAACCACTTATATAATTGACAATGATGGAGGAAACTGGAGTTTAGATAGTTAAGAGTTAAGAATTAAAAGTTAATAGTTCAGGATGAAACTGGACTACCAGTTTCTTTAAATTTAAGAGAGTAAAATCTGAGTTTAAGAAATAAAACTAATAAAAGCTATATTCAAAGTTTACAGCCGTAACAAATGGGACAGGCACGAATGGTGTATACCCATAAAATAGAGAGTAACTCTTTATATTTAGTTACCATAAGTAAGAAAAGCTAGCCAGTCCCTTAAATAGTTAAGAGTTTAGGATGAAAGTGGTAACCACTTTCTTTGAAATTGTTCGGGACTGGCTTTGAATTTTTAGATAGAAGTATAAAGTTAGAAGAGCATCAAGTGTTAGCGAAGAAAATAAGTTTACCGCGCCTGTCCCATTTGTTATGGAGCTATACTTAGAAAAATATCTTACTTAGGAGTTTTACTTTACTATAGATAAATGCTTAATAGATTAAATTTTTAAAGTCACTATATAAAACTGAACAAAGGTTAGTAACAAAGTGTAGCACCGTAACAAGGAGGACAGGTTCATTTAGTTGTACCACCATAAAAAACTTTAGTACTCAATAAAAAAGGCTAGATAAAATAAATTACCGAGCAAAGAACCAGTACTTGAGTTGCAAAGCAGCGTATCTGTCAGGTACTGGTTCTTTGTTTGTTTTGTTATGGGGATAAAATAAAAAAATTAAGGATTAAGAATTATGAATTAAGAATTCAGGATGAAAGTGGCAAACACTTTCTTTTTAATATATAAGTATAATTTGCTTTGCAAATTTATATATAAAAGTACGTTTAGCATTACTAGGAGCAAAGCGAATAGTAATAACCACAACTATTAACTTTTCACTCTTAACTTTTAACTTGAAATATGTAATATTTTCAAAATGTGCAGCCGTAACAAGAAGGACAGGCGTACCAAAATATATTTTCCATAAGTTATTTTCACAGTGAAATCGAAAGGTTATCTATAAAACCTAAAGCAATCAAAGCCAGTCCTAAAATAGCAGCTTTGCTGCATAGATGTTCGGGACCGACTTCGAGTACTATTGGAGAAAAACTAAAATCAGCAAAAGTATCTAGCCCAAAGAATAGCAAAGTAGCCAATTACGCGTCTGTCCCTCTTGTGATGGAGGTAAAACTTGGAGAAATTGATTAGTTAGTTGAGGTAGGGAGTTTGAAAAATTGACAATGGACAAAGGACAATTAATTAGGAATTGACAATGGACAATTGACATTTGACAATGATGGAGGAAACTGGACTACCAGTTTCTTTTTAATTTAGGGGCGTAAATTCTAGGTTGGGGGTATAAAACAAACAAAAGCTATAGTTAGGATTTACAGCCGTAACAAGAAGGACAGGCGTACCAAAGTGCATTTTCCATAAGTTATTTTCACAGTGAAATCGAAAGGTTATTTATAAAACCTAAAGCAATCAAAGCCGGTCCTATAGAGAGAAAATTTTAGAAAAATTCTATATAGTAAATCAAGTAATATATGGTAAATATTGTTGATTATTTTCCTTCGTTAGTATATACTTTTAGTGGTACGTTTTAGCTAAAATAACCACTAAAAATTTTTTGCAAAATATTTTATAAAAAATAAAAAATAATATATAAAGTATGGTTTTTTCTCAACGATAAATGAAGTGAGACCAAGAACAAGTTAATGATTTTTAGTTATCACATGTTAGTTAAAATTAGCAGATACAGAAGGTAGCAATGATGTTATGTTTTCTGGCAGGATGCCAGAGGGATTTTAAAATTGCTCTTCTTATCAGTTAATTTCGTTTAGGGGGATTCATAAAAATGCTAGTGTTAGGTCGTAAACCTGGAGAATATATAGTTGTAAACTATAATGGTTTAGACGTAAAGGTGCAAGTTATTAAAAGCGAGGATGGTCACTTAAGACTTGCTATAGATGCACCGAAAGAGGTTAAAATTACACGAGGTGAAGTTTGGGAAGAAAAACAATTTCAAATTTCAGAGAAAGACATTGAGAAGAATGGTATAAAAGAAAGAACAACTATATAGCAATGGACAATGGAGAATTGACAATTGACAATTATGGATGAAAGTGAAATCCACTTTCCTTCAAATAGTATATATAGCTGTTTGTTACTTATATAGGGTTTCAAATTAAATCTTAAACTTATTGATTTATCAAATGAGAAAACTCAAATTAATACTTTTTCAATAACTAACAGATTATTTAGTTAAAAGTTAATAGTTAATAGTGAACAGTTGTGGTTATTACTACTCTCTTCGTTCCTAGTAATTCTCAATAATTTTTAACTAACTATATTTGTACTTATTTTTCTTAACTGATAACAAAAATTTGATGTATAAGTTTAAGTTATAGATTGCATACCTATATAGGAAAGTAAGTTTAAATTTAATATGGTGAAAAGCGTTTAGGAAGAACGATTTTCTTTAAAAATTAGCAGGAAGCTAGGATTTGAAGAATATCGTTCTTTTTGCATAACTAGCAAGAAATTATTAAAAAATTAATCAGTTATTAATTTCTATATAGAAATTAAAATAAATAAAAAAATAAATTTTGGTGGAAAAGGATGTCCACTTTAAAATCAGGGAGGTACTTATTATGATAATTAATCACAATATGAACGCATTAAATGCTCACAGAAGCATGGTAGGAAACACAGGAGCAGCTGGTAAATCTATGGAGAAACTTTCTTCAGGATTAAGAATAAATAGAGCTGGAGATGACGCTGCAGGACTAGCTATATCTGAAAAAATGAGAGGACAAATCAGAGGACTTGATCAAGCTCAAAGAAACTCTCAAGACGGTATATCTCTTATACAAACAGCTGAAGGTGCATTAAATGAAACTCACAGCATTCTTCAAAGAATGAGAGAATTAGCAGTACAAGGTGGTAACGATACAAACAATACTTCAGATAGAGGACAAATCCAAAAAGAAATAGAACAATTAACATCAGAAATAAACAGAATATCTAATACAACAGAATTCAACACTAAAAAACTTTTAAACGGTGATACTGATGTAAAAGCTGAGTTAGGTGATGATTTAAAAAATGCAATAAAAGTAACTGGTAGTTCAGATAAAACAAAAGTTGGAACTGAATTAGTAATAACAGATACTACTACAGCAACAAATGCTACATCAGCTGAATTCGGAGAAGCTCTTGTAGATGGAAAAGTTGTAGATACTGATGCAGGCAAAGAACTTGACGTAAATGGAGTAAAAATAACATTAGAAAAAAATGATACAATAGACATATTAAATAAAAAACTTAAGGAAGCTGGATCAGATGTTACATTATCAGAAGGTGCAAATAAAAAATTAGTTGCAACAAGTGCTAATGCAGGTTCTTCAGAAAAATTAGCTGTAAATTTTAATGCAGGTAATGTAGCTGTAACAGATGGTGTAGATGCTACTGTTAAAATAGGTGGAAAAACATATACAGGAAAAGGAGATACTGTAACTTTAGATTCTGGTGCAGGTAATGGAGAAGGTTTAGAATTACAAGTTAAAGCTACAGTTAGTGGAAAATCAGGAGCTGGTGCTACAGTTAATGTAACTTCAGTAGGAATGAATTTACAAATTGGAGCTAATGAAGGACAAAACATATCTCTTTCAATAGGAAATATGAGTGCAGAAGCTTTAGGAGTTAGTGGATTAGACCTTTCAGATGCACAAAAATCTGATAAAGCAGTTACAACTATTCAAAGTGCAATTGATAAAGTATCTTCTGAAAGATCAAAACTAGGTGCTGTTCAAAACAGATTAGAGCATACAATCAACAACTTAGGAACATCTTCAGAAAACTTAACAGCAGCAGAATCAAGAATTAGAGACGTTGACATGGCTAAAGAAATGATGACATTCTCTAAAAATAATATATTACAACAAGCTGCTCAAGCTATGCTTGCACAAGCTAACCAACAACCACAAGGTGTTCTTCAATTATTAAGATAATTTGAGAGCATTATAGGAAACCGAAATATCGGTTTCCTTTTTTGTCTTGTAAAAAAATAAGGATTAAGAGGTTTGAAAAATTGACAATGGACATTTGACAATTGACAATGATGGAGGAAACTGGGGGTTAGATAGTTAAAAATTAACAGTTAAGAGTTCAGGGTGAAACTGGGTTACCAGTTTCTTTGAATTTAAGGGAGTAAAATTTGTATTTGGGAGATAAAACAAACTAAGGATATATTCAAAATGTACAGCCGTAACAAATGGGACAGGCACGAATGGTTTAGCGGTGTAAAATGAAAATCAGCTCTTTAAATTTAATTACCATCTGTAAAAGAAGTTAGCCAGTCCCCTAAAGTAGTTAAGAGTTAAAAATTAACAGTTAAAAGTTTAGGTTGAAACTGGATTACCAGTTTCTTTCAATTTAAGGGAGTTAAAACTTTATTACTCAATAAAAATGCTAGATAAAATAAATTACTAAGCAAAGTACCAGTACTTGAGCTGCAAAGCAGCGTACCTGTTAGGTACTGGTTATTTGCTTATTTTGTTGTGGGAATAGAGAATTTGTGGAATCTAGAATTTAAGCGAAGAAAGTAGCTACAAATGAACCTGTCCAACTTGTTATGTAGGTAAAATTTTGAATAATCAATTGCTTAGAAGTTTTATTTTTTCAGATTTAAGAATACGTTAAGAATTACTAGGAACGAAGTGAGTAGTAATAACTACAACTGCTAACTATTCACTCTTAACTTTTAACTTGAAATATGTAATATTTTTAAAATGTGCAGCCGTAACAAGAAGGACAGGCGTAGCAAAATATATTTTCCATAAGCTATTTTCACAATGAAATCATAAGGTTATCAATAAAAATTAAAGTAATCAAAGCCGGTCCTAAAATAGCAGCTTTGCTGCGTAGCTGTTTGGGACTGGCTTTGAGTTTTTAGTTAAAAAATATAAAACTAGGAGAGTATCAAGTGTTAGCAAAGAAAATAAACTTATCGTGCCTGTCCCATTTGTGATGGAGCCAATACTAGGGTCAATTATTTGCTTAAAGGTTTCACTAAAACCCCAATAAGGGTACTGGTTCTTTGCTTATTTTGTTGCTGGAATAAAATAAAAAAATTAAGGATTAAGAATTATGAATTAAGAATTGATGATGCAACTGGATTAGTCCAATTTCTTTGAATTAGAGGGAGTTAGTAATAAACCTTGAAATAATCCCCATAGCCCTAAATTAATTCGATGAGAAAGGTAACAAAGTTTTATTGTTTTCAATATATTAAATAGAGGAAAAAAATTAAGGAATGCTTGGTTTTCATAAGGAAAATTTTTTATAAATGTTTATATATTTAAAAATAAAGAAATTGACAATGAACAATCATCATTTAAACTGAAAAACCAGTAAGTCCTTGCAACTAGTTAGATAGTGATATTTTTATATATTCATAACAAAGAATAACTTTATTATTAAAAACTTATGATGAAAGTTTTAGATGTGCATGAATTTATTTAGGGATATGGAGGCAATTAAGATGAGATTAGGGGTTATAGGTTTAGGTAATATGGGAAGTAATCATGTTAAGGTTTGTTGTAAGGTTAAGAATGCGTCCTTAGTTGGATGTTGTGATATAGATAGAGAAAAGGTTAATAGGGTATCAAAGGAATATAATCTCAAAGGGTTTTACGATTATAAGGATATGGTAGAGGAAGTGGATGCTGTTATAGTAGCTACTCAAACTGTATATCATTATGATGTGGCAAAGTTTTTTGTAGAAAATGGTAGAGATGTTTTAATAGAAAAACCAATTACATTAAAGTATGAGGATGGAAAAGAGCTAGTAAGGTTAGCTAAAGAAAAAGATGTAAAACTTGCAGTAGGTCATGTTGAAAGATTTAATCCAGCAGTTGAAGCACTAGCTGATATTTTTAAAGAAGAGGAAGCAATAGGTATTAGTGTAAAAAGAATGAGCCCAATGGACAATAGAGTTCAGGATATAGATGTTGTTTTAGACTTAATGATACATGATATAGATGTTGTTTTATCGTTTATGGGAGATAAAAATATAAAAAACATTGAGGCTATGGGCAGAATAATTAAAAAAGAGTCAATGTTAAATAATAGCTGTGATCATGGAACAGCTCTAATTAAATTTAATAATAATATTATTGTAGATATTACAGCAAGTAGGGTTAGTGAAAAAAAGGTAAGGACCTTATCTTTAAATAGTATTGATAGCTATTATGAACTTGATTATATAGATAAAAGCTTGACTATATATAGACAGTTGAAAAGCAATATAGATAATAATATAAGATGTGCTAATAGGTATAGTAAAGAAGAAGTATTTATAAATTTTGGAGAATCTTTATTAAAACAAAATCAAAATTTTGTTGATGCTATAGTTAACAATATGCCTTTAAAAGTTAAAGGTGAAGATGGTTTATTAGCTTTAGAAGTTGTAAATAAAATACGGGAAAAAATATATGAAAATTTATAATTATAGGGGGGAGTGATGCGATGAGTTATTTCAAGCACAATAGTGCAGAAGTAAGTGAAAATGCCAATATAAAAGATGGTACAAAGATTTGGAACAATTCTCAAGTTAGAGAGAATTGTTTTATAGGTGAGAATTGTATAATTGGTACCAATGTTTATATAGATTTTGATGCTATTATAGGCAATAATGTAAAAATACAAAATGGGGTTAATGTGTATCATGGTGTTGTTATAGAAGATGATGTCTTTGTAGGACCTAGTGTTACATTTACAAATGATATGTATCCTAGGGCTTTTAACAATGATTGGGAAGTTGTAGGAACATTAATAAAAAAAGGAGCAGCTATAGGAGCAAATTCTACTGTTATATGTGGAATAACCATAGGCGAGTATGCCATGGTAGGCTCAGGTAGTGTTGTTACAGATGACATAAATCCTTATGAGCTAGTAGCAGGGAACCCAGCAAAAAAGATAGGATATGTTTGTAAGTGTGGAAATAGATTAGATGAAAATCACCATTGTGATAAATGTGAGTTGACATATAAAGAAGAGAATGGAACATTAAGTATTTAGCTAAAAATTTATAATAAAATGACTAGCTAAAATAAATTAATGAGCAAAGAACCAGTATTTGAGCTGCAAAGCAGCGTATCTATCAGGTACTGGTTCTTTGCTTATTTAGATGTTATATAATGGACAAAGGCGGGGAAAACTGGGGTTTAGATAGTTAAGAGTTAATAGTTAATAATTCAGGTTGAAACTGGACTGCCAGTTTCTTTGAATTTAAGGGAGTAAAATTAAAATAAACTAAGGCTATATTTAGGGTTTACAGCCATAATAAATTATAATTGACAATGGACAAAGGACAATTGACAATTTAGGTTGAAACTGAAGTATCAGTTTCTTTGAATTTAAGAGAGTAAAATTTGTATTTGGGAGATAAAACAAACTAAAGCTATATTTAGGGTTTACAGCCGTAACAAATGGGACAGGCACGAATGGTTTAGCGCTGTAAAATGAAAATCAGCTCTTTAAATTTAATTACTATAAATATAGGGAAACAAGCTCAAATTCAAATTTGTTCAATAACTTTAAAATATTTTTATACAAAATGTAGTGTTGA
>NZ_BAAABH010000048.1:0-18268 GCF_054767855.1 Clostridium sp. CTA-19
TTGTTTATAGATATAACAATGAGAGAATACACTCTTCAATTGGATATGTTACACCACACGAATATTATCTTAAGAATTTAATGTGTGTTTAAAAATTTAAGCATATATTAGTATAAGTTAAGTTTGTCCAATTAGAGGGGAGCCGTCCGCTGTTAACTATTCACTCTTAACTAAAATAAGCGTTAACTAGCAGTAAAATATTAATTTGAAATTTTCTTGTTTGATAAATGAATAAGTTTAAAACTTGGATACCTGAAATAGTTAGACGTGTTCTGAATAACTTAGAATTCAATACTACATTTTGTATGAAAATATTTTAAAGTTATTG
Source organism: Clostridium sp. CTA-19 (assembly GCF_054767855.1). NCBI lineage: Bacteria > Bacillati > Bacillota > Clostridia > Eubacteriales > Clostridiaceae > Clostridium > Clostridium sp. CTA-19. Next base: position 329 of record NZ_BAAABH010000048.1, read on the forward strand.
AATAAATTTAAATTGGAGCTTGTTTCCCTATAATATTAAACAAGAAGATTTATAATTTTATTTATAAGTCAATTTAATATAATACATATTGATATTAAATTAATAGTTATACCTATATAAAGGATATATATAGAAGGTGTGGTAAAAAAATTAGCTTAAAATAACAGTGAATTTAGAAGATTTCATTTTATGTTATGTTTATGTTAAATTTGTTCTGTATATATTAACATGAACTTAATTTTGAGGTATCATTTAATAGGAATTTTAGATAAAAGTTAAAATTATTTTGGAGGTAATCTATGGACTTATTTACCACAATAGTTAGTCTGTTCGGCGGATTAGGACTGTTTCTTTATGGAATGACAATGATGGGAGACGGTTTAGAAAATGCTGCTGGAGACAGATTAAAAAGCGTATTTGATAAGATAACATCTAACCCAGTAAAAGGAGTTTTAACAGGAGCTATAGTAACAGGTATAATTCAAAGTAGTAGTGCTACTACAGTTATGGTTGTAGGATTTGTTAATGCAGGTCTTATGAATTTATATCAAGCTACAGCTGTTATAATGGGAGCGAATATAGGGACAACTATTACAGCTCAATTAATTGCTTTTAAAATGGATTTTTTAGCACCATTATGTTTAGCAATCGGTGCAATGATAGTATTATTCTCAAAGAATAATAAGAAGAAGCAAATAGGAAACATAGTTTTAGGATTTGGTATTTTATTTTTAGGATTAGATTTAATGAAAAATGCTATGTCACCATTAGCGGATTCACCAATATTTACAACTTTAATATTAAAATTACAAGGTAAAGTATTATTAGGAGTACTACTAGGGGCTGTTATGACAGCTGTAATTCAAAGTTCTTCAGCTTCAACAGGTATACTAGTTGCACTTGCATCAACAGGAGCATTACCACTAAGCGTAGCTATACCAATATTATTAGGTAGTAATATAGGTACATGTGTTACAGCAATGATATCAAGTATAGGAACTTCTAGAACAGCTAAGAAAGCAGCAGTAATACATTTATTATTCAATGTAATAGGAACTCTTATATTTATAGGATTTGCAACTCAATTAGCAAATGTAGTTCAAACTATAACACCAGGAAATAATGCAGAAGCTGTAAAAAGACAGATAGCAAATGCACATACTATATTTAATGTGATTAATACATTTTTATTAATTTGGTTCATAAAACCATTAGTTGCATTAGTTAACAGGTTAATACCAGGTGAGGATGAAAAAGACGCAATAGGTGTTCAGTACATAGACGAAAGATTATTAGAAACCCCTGTAATTGCTTTAGGTCAAACAACAAATGAACTTGTAAGAATGGGTACTAAAGCTAAGGAAAATGTTGAATTTGCTATGAAAGCCTTTGTCTATAATGATGAAAAGGCATTAAAAAAAGTATATGAGCAAGAAAAGCTTATAAATATATTAGAAGATGATATAACTAAATTCTTAGTTAAATTATCTAACAGTGAATTAGGAGAAGAACAAAAGGGGATGGTTGCAGCAATGTTCCATGTTGTTAACGACATTGAACGTATAGGTGATCATGCTGAAAATATAGCAGATTTAGCTAGTGAAAAAATGACTAAAAATGCGGACTTTTCTGAGGAAGGTGTTAAAGAATTAAATGATATATTTAATTACACAATTAACTCTTTAGAAATGAGTATTGAGTGTTTTAAAAACTATAATAAGGACAAAGCTGATACAGTTAGATCAGTAGAGGACAGAATCGATAGTTTAGAAAAACAGTTAAGGTCATCACATATAAAAAGACTTAATAATGGAGTTTGTAATGCAACAGTAGGTGCAATATTCTTAGATGTTATAAGTAACTTTGAAAGAATAGGTGACCATGCAGTAAATATAGCAGAGATAGTTGCAGAAACTGCTTATAATTAATAAATAAAACATCTCAAAGCAATTTTGCTTTGAGGTGTTATTTTTTTGTAAAATAAAATTATAATTAGAAAATCCATATAGTGCCAATAGTTTAACTCAATCAAACTAATTTTAATTAACATAGTAATATTTATAAGAATATGTGGGTATATTAAGTAAAGAAATATTAAAAATAATTTAATAAAACTTAAATTATGTTAAAACAGACAAATTAGAGGTGAAAATATGAAATATAAAAATAGTATTTTAATTGGTACTTTAATGGCTATATTAATTGTATTTGGAAGTTTTTTTACAACAGATTTAAAAAGAAGTGAAGATGTAATTAATTTAAATGATAATAAAGTTAAAACTATACTTATAGATCCAGGACATGGAGGTATGGATGGTGGTGCTAGTGCATCAGATGGTACTGTAGAAAAACACATAAATCTTAATATTGCTCTTGAACTTGAAAAACTTTTAAAGGAATCAGGATATAATGTATATTTAACTAGATATGAAGATACAGGTTTATATTCAGAGAATGGAACTGTAAGACAAAAGAAAAATGAAGATTTAAATGCTAGATGTCAATTAAAGAAAGAAACTAATTGTGATTTGTTTGTAAGTATACATTTAAATAAATTTAAGGATGCTAGTTGTAAAGGAGCACAAGTATGGTACTCAAATAATCCAGAAAGTGAAGTTATTTCTAAAATAGTACAAAATAACTTAAAAGAAGATTTAGATACCAATAATAAAAGACAGGCAAAACCAGCAAAAGATGCTTATAAGGTATTAAGAACTAATGATACTATGCCAGGTTTTATTATAGAATGTGGGTTTTTATCGAATAATGAAGATTTGTCTAAATTAAAAGATGAAAGTTATCAAAAAAAAGTTGCACAATCATTGTTCAAGTCAATAGAATATTATTATAAAAATGGTACAAAAAGTAAGTAAAATGAGAAAAATATGAAAAAATTTGCAGAAAACTGTAAAAAAATAAATAAAAACAAAAAAATATAAATTAAAAATAGAGAAAATTTAAAAAAGATTCAAACAAATGAATCGAAACTTGCCGAACAGGAAATCTGGGTCGGCTTTTTTTTGATTTTTATCAAAATTGGCATTGAATTAGATAGGGCCATATGGTATTATTACATTGTAAATGGGAAATGGATTAGTCCATTAGTCCATTTAGACTTGGGAGGTATTTATGAATATTGTGGTAGATAAAAAATGCGGAATACCACTGTATATTCAAGTTAAAAAGCAAATAATGGATTTGGTAAAAGAAGGTACTCTCAAGGTAGGAAACAAAATGCCAACGGAAAGAGAACTTTCACAGGAGCTAAAAGTAAGTAGGAATACAATAAGTACTGCTTATAAACAACTTGAAAATAGTGGTGTATTAAAGTCTATTCAAGGAAAAGGAACATTCGTAGCAGAAGAAGTTATTTCTTGGAAGGATGAGGAAATAAAAAACAAGCTAATAAAGTTTGTTGATTTAGCCCTTGAAGAGGCTCTAGAAATTGGTGTAGAAGCAGAAGATTTTCTAGAAATAGTAATAGAAAGAGTTAAAGAAAAAAAAGAATTAATGAAAAAAGTTACAGCAATTTTTGTTGAATGTAACATTGAACAATCGAGAATGTTTAGTAAACAATTAAGTGAAAATAGTAATATGAATGTTATACCTTTAACAGTGTCAGAACTTAATGAAATGTCAGAAAAAACAAAAAAAATAGTAAATGGCAGCGAGGTTATAATTGCAACATTCAATCATGTAAATGAAGTTAAAAATGCAATAAAGGAAATAAATAGAGAAGTTTTAGGGGTAGCTATAAATCCTAAGTTGGAATCTATAGTAAAAATTGCGAGACACCCTTATGAAACAAGTTTTGCTTTTATATGTATATCACAAGAAATGATTTTTAAGATGAAAGCGGCATTAGATGATTCAGGGCTTGCAGATTTAAATGTACAGTATTTCAATGAATTAGAAGTGGACAAACTAAAAAAGATAGTTGAAAAGTTTGATGTGCTAATAGTTACGCCGGGAAGAGTAAAAGATATCTCTATACTAAATATTCACAATAAAGAAATAATTGAGTTTTCTTATAGTTTAGATTCGGGTTCTGTAAAAGCACTTAAGTCTAAGCTAATTGAAATAAAATATAAGCAAAATACTAATCACAATTAATTATTTTTTAGGGAGGCTTTAGAAATGGAAAAGAAAACTTTAGTTCTTGGAGTTATAGGAGCTGACTGTCACGCAGTTGGTAACAAAATCCTAGATTATGCTTTAACAGAAGCAGGATTCAACGTAATAAATATAGGTGTATTATCACCACAAGAAGATTTCATTAACGCAGCAGTAGAAACTAATGCAGACGTTATAATAGTATCTTCACTTTATGGTCATGGAGAAATTGACTGTAGAGGATTAAGAGAGAACTGTGATGAGGCTGGATTAAAAGACATTTTACTTTATGTAGGTGGAAATATAGTTGTAGGAAAACAAAACTGGGAAGAAGTTCTTGGAAGATTCCAAGCTATGGGATTTGACAGAGTTTACCCACCTGGAACAAGTCTTGAAACAACAATTCACGATTTAAAAGAAGATTTAGGACTATAATAAATATACAAAAGTGGAGTGATTAAAGTGGATGCATACTTACTTTTAGACTTTGGTAGTACCTACACAAAACTTACAGCTGTAGATATTGAAAATGAAGAAATATTAGCTTCAGCAAAGGATATAACAACAATTGAAGATGATATTATGACTGGTTTTGATAAGGCTTATAAGAAGTTAGAAGAGCAATTAGAAGGCAAAGATGTAAACTTTGTAAAAAAATTAGCTTGTTCATCAGCAGCTGGTGGATTAAAAATGGTTGCCTTAGGTCTAGTTCCAGACTTAACTGCAGAAGCAGCCAAAAGAGCAGCTTTAGGCGCTGGAGCGAGAGTGTTAAAAGTGTATAGTTATGAAATAACAAATTATGAAGCAGAAGAAATTAAAAATTCAGATGTTGATATAATACTTCTAGCAGGTGGAACAAATGGTGGTAATAAACAGTGTGTAATACATAATGCTAAGATGATTGTAAAGCATAACATAGATGTTCCAGTGGTAGTTGCTGGTAATAAAGTAGCTAATGATGAAATAAGAGAAATACTTGAAGAAGCTGGTGTTTACTTTAGTGTAACTGAAAATGTTATGCCAACATTAAATTCATTAAATGTTGAACCAGCCCGTGAAGAAATAAGAAAAGTATTCATGGATAAAATAACAGATGCAAAGGGCCTTAATAATGCAGAAAGTTTTGTAAACGGAATATTAATGCCTACGCCAGCGGCAGTATTAAAGGCTGCAAGAGTGTTAAGTGAAGGTAGCGATGAGGAAGAAGGTATTGGCGACTTAATAGTTGTTGATATTGGAGGAGCAACTACTGATATTCACTCAATAGCTGATGGAGAACCAACAAAGGCAGGAGTTAACATGAGAGGACTTGAAGAACCTTTCGCTAAAAGAACAGTTGAAGGTGATTTAGGAATGAGATATTCTGCAGTTTCTCTTTGGGAAGCTGGTGGCTCTAGAAAGCTAAGAAATTACTTAGGTGATAAAAAAAGAGAAATAAATATAGAAGAGTGTTGTAAATATAGATACGAAAACATAAAAATGGTACCTAAAAATGATGAGGAAATAAAATTTGATGAAGCTATGGCTAAAGTAGCAACTGAACTTGCACTTGAAAGACATGCAGGACATATTGAAAATGTATATACTCCAATGGGAGTTGTATTTAACCAAATGGGTAAAGACCTTATGAAAGTTAAATATATGATAGGTACAGGTGGAGTTTTAGTTCATAGTAAAAATCCAGGAGATATTTTAAATGCTGGTACTTTTAAAAAGGAAGATCCAACGTCATTAAAACCACAGGAACCAGAGTTTTTGTTAGATAAGAGTTATATATTATCAGCGATGGGATTGTTAGCACATGATCATCCAGATAAAGCCGTTAGAATTATGAAAAAATATTTAGTTAATGTGTAATTATCAGGAGGTAATTTAAAGTGGAACTTAAAAATAAAAAATGGACTGAAGAGGAATTTTTCAAAGTAAGAGAAGAAGTTTTAGCACAATGGCCAACAGGAAAAGATGTAGCCAATATACAAGATGGAATAGAATATAACAAAACAATTCCAGACCACAAAAATTTTGCTAAAAAATTAGTAAAAGCAAAACAAGAAGGAATTACTTTAGCACAACCAAGAGCAGGTGTTGCTTTAATAGATAAGCATGTAGAATTATTATCATTTTTACAAAATGAAGGTGGAGCAGATTTACTACCTTCAACAATAGATAGTTATACAAGACAAAATAGATATGAAGAATGTGAAGTTGGAATAAAAGAAAGTATAAAAGAAGGAAGATCATTACTTAACGGATTCCCAGGGGTTAACCATGGTGTAGCTGGATGTAAAAAAGTATTTGAATCAGTTAACTTACCAATAGAATCAAGACATGGTACTCCAGACGGAAGATTACTTGCAGAAATTACACATGCATCAGGATGGACATCAAATGAGGGTGGTGGTATATCTTATAACATACCATACGCTAAAAATGTTACATTAGAAAAAACAATCTTAGATTGGCAGTACTGCGATAGACTAGTTGGTTACTATGAAGAACATGGTATATCAATAAATAGAGAACCATATGGTCCATTAACTGGAACATTAGTACCACCAAGTACATCAAACGTAGTAGCTATAATAGAAGCTTTACTTGCAGCAGAGCAAGGTGTTAAAAACATTACTGTAGGATACGGTCAATGCGGAAACTTAATCCAAGACGTTGCAGCTATAAGATCATTAGAAGAGCAATGTAATGAATACTTAAAAGCTAATGGATACAACGATGTGTTCGTTACAACAGTATTCCACCAATGGATGGGTGGATTCCCTGCTGACGAAGCAAAAGCTTATGGTGTTATATCTACAGGTTCAGCAGCAGCAGCTTTAGCTGGAGCTACTAAAGTTATCGTTAAAACTACACACGAAGCTATTGGTATCCCAACAAAAGAAGCTAATGCACAAGGTATAAAAACAACAAAAATGACTCTAAACTTACTTGAAGGACAAAGAATGGCAATGTCTAAAGAGTTAGAAGAGGAAATTAATATAATAAAAGCTGAAACTAAATGTATGTTAGAGGCAGTTTATGAAGCTGGAAATGGCGATTTAGCTATAGGAGCAGTTAAAGCATTTGAAAGAGGATTATTAGATATCCCATTCGCACCAAGCAAATACAATGCTGGTAAAATGATGCCTGCAAGAGATAATGATGGTGCTGTAAGATACTTAAAATTAGGAAACATTCCATTCACTGAAGAATTAAAAGCTTATAACTTAAAGAAATTAGAAGAAAGAGCTAAATTCGAAGGAAGAGATGTTTGCTTCCAAATGACAGTTGATGATATATTCGCTGTTGGAAAAGGTAAATTAGTAGGAAGACCTGAATAATAATTAAATTGTTAAAAAAATAAATTAATATATACTTATTAATCTTTAGAAGGTAAGGTGTTTTATATGAAAATTGTTGACGTAATATGTTCAGCAGGAAGAACAGGATTCTATTTTGATGACCAAAGAGCTATAAAAAAAGGAGCAGGACATGATGGATTTACATATGTAGGAGAAGCTGTAACTGAAGGATTTACATCTGTAAGACAAGCTGGAGAATCTATATCTGTAATGTTAGTACTTGAAGATGGTCAAGTAGCTTGTGGAGATTGTGCAGCAGTTCAATACTCTGGAGCAGGTGGAAGAGATCCATTATTCTTAGCAAAAGACTTTATACCAGTTATTGAAAAAGAAATCGCACCTAAATTAATAGGAAGAGAATTAGAAAACTTCAAAGCTTTAGCTGAAGAGTTTGACCACATGACAGTTGATGGAAAAAGATTACATACAGCTATCAGATATGGTGTAACTCAAGCAATCCTTGATGGCGTAGCAAAAGCTAAAAAAGTAACTATGGCTGAAGTTGTAAGAGATGAATACAACACAGGAGTAGAAATAAAAAGAATTCCTATATTCACTCAATCTGGAGATGACAGATATGATAATGCAGACAAAATGATTATAAAAGGTGCAGACGTAATGCCTCACGCTTTAATCAACCATGTTGCTGATAAATTAGGTAACAACGGTGAAAAATTACATGCATATGTTAAATGGTTAAGTGACAGAGTTCTAAAATTAAGAACTTGTGAAGACTATAGCCCAGTATTCCACATAGATGTTTATGGAACAATAGGAGTAGCTTTCGATTACGATACAAAAGCAATGGCTGATTATATCCAAACATTAGAAGAAGCTGCTAAACCTTTCAAATTAAGAATTGAAGGACCTATGGATGTTGAGCATAGAGAAAGACAAATGGAAGCTTTAAGAGACTTAACAACTGAAATAAACAACAGAGGAATGAATGTTGAGCTTGTTGCAGACGAATGGTGTAACACATACGATGATGTTAAATTCTTCGCTGATAACAATGCAGGACATATGCTACAAATCAAAACTCCAGACCTTGGCGGAGTTAACAATATCATAGATTCTATATTATACTGTAAGAAAAAAGGTGTAGGAGCTTACTGTGGAGGAACTTGTAACGAAACAAATAGATCTGCAGAAATCTGCACTAACATCGCAATAGCTTGTGGAGCAGACCAATGTCTTGCAAAACCAGGTATGGGTGTTGATGAAGGATACATGATAGTTAACAACGAAATGAACAGAGTAGTTGCATTAGTTAACAGAAGAAACAAATAATAAATATATATTAGATAAAAGGCGGTTTATAAAAAACTGCCTTTTACACTATGAATAACATAAACTTTATATTATAGGCTTAAATTAAAATAAAAATTTAATTGTATAAGATAAAGTTTTACATAGTAGAAAGTCTTTATAATAATAAAAAATAGACTGCCAATTTTGGAGGAGTTGCAATGAAAGAAATTAATGTTGAACAAATAAGTAAAGAAGTAAGAGAGTTATGTATAAATGCTAATTATTACTTAGGTGAAGATGTTAAAAATGCATTAATTAACTCTAGAGATAATGAAAATTGGGATATAGCAAAAGGTATATTAAATAAGATAATAACTAATGCTGATATAGCTAAAAATGAAAACATGCCAATGTGTCAAGATACTGGAATGGCATGCGTATTTGTTGAGCTTGGACAAGAGGTTCACATAGTTGGTGGAAGCTTAGAAGATGCTATAAACGAAGGTGTTAGAAGAGGATATACAGACGGATATTTAAGAAAATCTGTTGTTAAAGACCCATTAGATAGAGTTAATACTAAAGATAATACACCAGCAATAATTTATTATAATGTAGTTCCAGGAGATAAATTAAAAATCACAGTAGCACCAAAAGGATTTGGTTCAGAAAACATGAGCCAAATAAAAATGCTAAAACCATCTGATGGACTAGAAGGTGTTAAAGAGTTTATATTAAAAGTAGTTAAGGAAGCAGGCCCAAACCCATGCCCACCAATAGTTGTAGGTGTTGGAATTGGAGGAACTTTTGATAGATCTGCAAACTTAGCTAAAAAAGCTTTAATAAGACCATTTGATAAGAGAAATTCAAATCCTTTCTATGAAGAGCTTGAAAATGAATTACTAGAAGCTATAAACAGTTTAGGAATAGGACCACAAGGATTTGGTGGAAAAACAACTGCTCTTGCTGTAAATATAGAAACATATGCAACTCATATTGCAGGATTACCAGTTGCAGTAAACATAAACTGTCATGCTACAAGACATGCTGAAGTAGAGCTTTAATAGGGGGTATTTAGTAATGGAAAAAAGAATAACTATGCCATTAACTGAAGAAAAAGTAAAAGATTTAAAAGCTGGAGATAGCGTATTACTTTCAGGAGTAATATATACATCTAGAGATGCAGCCCATAAAAGATTTGTTGATTTATTAGAAAAAGGTGAGAAATTACCTATAGATGTAAAAGATAGTTTGATATATTATGTTGGACCAACACCAGCGAAACCAGGAATGGCAATAGGATCAGCAGGCCCAACAACTAGCTATAGAATGGATGCTTATACACCACAACTTTTAGATCAAGGATTAAAAGGAATGGTTGGTAAAGGCTTACGTTCAAAAGAAGTTATTGAATCAATGAAGAAAAACAAAGCTGTTTATTTTGCAGCAATAGGTGGCGCAGCAGCACTAATGGCTAAATGCGTAGAGACTGCAGAGATTGTAACTTATGAAGACCTAGGTGCAGAAGCTGTAAGAAGATTAGAAGTTAAAGATTTACCATTAGTAGTTGTTATAGACTGTGAAGGAAATAACCTTTATGAGATGGGAAAAGAAGCATATTTAAATTCAGTAAAATAGATAGCGTTTTAGTAGTTTAACTATTAAAATAACCGTGAAAAATTAGAGGTGAATACTATGGATATAAAAAAAGTTGCGAAAGCAGGTACTTTAGAATCTAATGATATTTATATAATGATTATGCCGAGCGAAGAAAAAGGCATAGAATTAGACCTTGAGAGTATAGTAATGAAGCAATTTGGTGAAGAAATAAGAAAAGTTATTTTAGAAACTTTAAAAGAGCTAAAAGTGGAAAGTGCTATAGTAAAGGCACAAGATAAAGGGGCACTAGATTACACTATAAAAGCTAGAGTAGAAACAGCTGTAAAAAGAGCTCAATAGTAGAGGTGAATAAAATGAAAAAATTAAGAAGAACTATGCTTTTTATGCCTGGTAATAATCCAGGAATGCTTCAAAATGCAGGAATTTTAGGAGCAGACTCAATAATACTAGATTTAGAAGATGCAGTTTCTCTTACAGAAAAAGATAGTGCAAGAGTACTTGTAAGAGAAGCAATAAAAAATGTAGATTACAGTAGTGTTGAAGTGGTTGTTAGAATTAACCCACTTACAACTGAATTTGCTGATGAAGATATAGATGTTATAGCTAGAGTGAAACCAGATACAATAATGGTTCCTAAAGCTACAGAAGAAGAGTTAATAGAAATAGATAAAAGACTTAGTAAAATTGAAGAAGAAGAAGGTTTTGAGATAGGATCAATAAAACTATTCCCAATAGCAGAAAGTGCTTATGGTGTTGAAAACATTTATTCAATAATTAAGTCATCAAAAAGAGTTGTAGGAGTTCTTTTAGGTGGAGAAGATTATACTTCAGACATGGGAATAAAAAGAACTAAAGTAGGTGAAGAAGTATTCTATGCAAGAAATAGAGTTGCAATAGCTTGTAAAGCTGCTAAAGTTGATGCAATAGATACTCCATTTACTGATACAAATGATTTAGAAGGATTACTAGTAGATACTGCAAAAGCTAAATCACTAGGAATGACTGGTAAAGCATCTATAAACCCAAGACAAATAGATGGAATACATTCAGTATATGCTCCAACTAAAGAAGAAATAAAACATGCAGTAAGAGTTTTAGAAGCTATGGAAGAAGCTCAAAAAGAAGGAAAAGGAGTTTTCTCATTAGACGGAAAAATGGTAGATGCTCCAATCATAAATAGAGCAAAAACAACAGTTGAATTAGCTAAAATATTAGGATTACTTTAAGAATAAATAGATTTTGAAAAATAATTAGTCGTTATATTAGTTAATTTATAGATGACTTAGAAGTAAAGGTAATTTATTGAGGTGATATTATGAAAAACGTATTAGGACGTGAACTTCCTAGCTTTATAGATGGATATGGTGAAGTTATGCCATTTGAAGGAGTTTTTGCAAAAGCAGGAGAAAAACAAAAGGCTGCTGTTAATGTAAAATCAGTAACTCCAATGGATGAAAAATTATTAAATAATATAGAAGATGCTTTAGATAAAGTTAATCTAAAAGATGGAATGACAATATCATTCCACCATCATTTAAGAAATGGTGACTATGTTTTAAACATGGTTGTAGAAGCTATCGCAAAAAGAGGAATAAAAGATATAAGAATCGCAGCAAGTTCAATATTCCCAGTACATGCACCACTTGTAGACTACATAGAAAGTGGTGTAGTAACTAGAATTTGTGCAAACTACATTTCAGGTCCAGTTGCAAAAGCAATATCTGAAGGTAGATTAAAATACCCAGCAGTAATGCACACTCATGGTGGAAGAGCTAGAGCTATAGAAAGTGGAGATTTACACATAGATGTAGCATTTATAGCAGCACCAGCTTGTGATATGTATGGAAACATCAATGGTTTATACGGAAAATCAGCTTGTGGAGCTTTAGGATATGCAGTAAGTGATGCAGAAGGTGCAGAAAAAGTTGTTGCTATAACTGATAACTTAGTAGCTTATCCAAACTGTCCAATAGAAATCAGTCAAATATATGTTGATTATATTGTAAAAGTTGATTCTATAGGAGATCCAAAAGGAATAGTTTCTGGAACAACTCAAATAACTAAAGATCCAGTAGGATTAAAAATAGCTAAAATGGCTTTAGATACTATGATAGCATCAGGTCTTGTAAAAGATGGAATGAGCTTCCAAACTGGTGCTGGTGGAACATCTTTAGCAGTAGCTGCAGAGCTTAGAGAATATATGAACAAAGAAGAAATAAAAGGAAGTTTTGCATCAGGTGGAATAACTGGATACATAGTTGATATGTACAAAGAAGGATTATTCAAAAACTTATTTGATGTTCAATGCTTTGACTTAAAAGCTGTTGAGTCTTATTCAACATCTCATAAACATATGAGAATGTCAGCATCTATGTATGGTAACCCAGACAATAAAGGTGCTGTAGTAAATAACTTAGATATAGTTATATTAGGAGCAACTGAAATAGATACAAACTTTAATGTTAACGTTACAACAGCTTCTGATGGAACTATAATGGGAGGTTCTGGTGGACACAGTGATACAGCTGCTGGAGCTAAGTTAACTATAATAGTTACACAACTTACAAAAGCTAGACTTCCAATTGTAAAAGATAAGTTAACAACAATAACAACTCCAGGAGATAGCATAGATGTTATCGTAACTGAAAGAGGAATTGCAGTTAACCCTAAGAGAAAAGACTTAATAGAAAAATTAAAAGAAACAAATTTACCAATAATGACAATAGATGAATTAAAAGCTACAGCTGAAAAGATGACAGGTGCTCCAAAAGCAGTTGAATTATCTGATGACGTAGTTGCTGTAGTAGAATACAGAGACGGATCTGTAATAGATGTAATAAGAAAACCAATGTAATATAAAAAAGCTTCAAAATAGAATTATTCTATTTTAAAGCTTTTTTATTAGTATCAAAATAAAGTATATATTTTTATTATAAGGTAGAAATTAATAGAAAAAGTAAGAATTTTATTAATATGTATTATTTAGTCTAAATCTTTTTTGAAAAAATACGACACTATTATTAGATAAGCTTACTATTATAAATATGTAGACTAAAAATACTTGCAAGTATAAGTCCTACTATTATTTTTATAAATTATTAATAAGACTATTAATTTAATGGGAGAGATTTATTGTATGGTTAGTAAAAAAACAAGAAAAATAGTAGCTAAAAGAATTATATCGGCAACAGCGATAGTATCACTTTCGCTTGGAATGCTTCTTCCGGGAATAGGTACAATAGAAGCAAAAGCAGTAGAAATGAATAAAAGTGTTGTAAGTGAAAATGCTCAAGAAGGAAAAAGAAATGTAATGTATTATGGAGATTGGTCTATTTGGGGAGGACAAGGGAATTTTTATCCTAAAGATATACCAGCTGATCAATTAACACATTTAAATTTTGCTTTTTTAGATTTTGATGGAGAAGGAAATTTAGTTTTTACAGATAAAGATGCAGCAGTAGGAGCACCAGTTGGTCAACCAGGAGTTCAATGGGGGGCTGCAAATGCAGGAGTTTTATCAGCATTTCAAGATTTAAGAGCACAAAATCCTAATTTGAAAATTGGAGTTTCTTTAGGTGGATGGTCAAAATCAGGAGATTTTTCAAAGGTTTGTGATGATTCACAAAAAAGAGCTAAACTTGTAGAAAATATTATGAAATTTATAGAATATACTAATATGGACTTTGTAGATGTGGATTGGGAATATCCAGGCTCAGTACGTCAACCAGATTTAGTAGACAATAAAAATGATGAAGGTACACCTAATGCAACACCTAAAGATAAAGAAAATTATATACTGCTATTACAAGATTTAAGAAATGCATTAGATAAAAAAGAAAAAGAACTAGGAAAAGAATATGAATTATCAGTAGCAATTCCTGCTCCAAAATCAACTCTTGATAAGGGAATTGATATAAAAAGATTATTTGAAGTAGTAGATTTTGCTAATATAATGACCTATGACATGAGAGGTGCATGGGATGATACCAGTGGTCACCAAACAGGATTATATTCAAATCCAAAAGACCCATTGGCAGGTCAAGGATTAAGTGTTAATGATAGCGTTAAATATCTAATAAGTCAGGGTGCTAAGGAAGACAAGATAGTTATAGGAGCTGCATTTTATAGTCGTGGATGGGAAAAAGTATCAAAGGGTTCTGATAGTAAAACACCAGGATTATTTGGAAAAGCTGAACTAATATCAAAAGATGCAGATCAAAGTCCAAGTCGTGGAGCAGTAAATGAAGCACCATTAAAATCAGGTGAAGGTGGAAGACGTGGAGGCGTATGGTCCTATCGTAACTTAAATGAGATAAAGGCTAAATATCCAAATATAAAAGAATATTGGGATGATGTAGCTAAAGCACCATATCTTTATGATGAAACTACAGGGGTATTCTTCACTTATGAAAACCAAAAGTCAATTGGAGAAAAGACATCTTATGTAAACAATAACAATTTAGGTGGTGTTATATCATGGATGGCATCTGAAGATGCACCAACAACTAATGGAACTAAACGTGACGAACTAACAAAGAGTATTAAAAATGGTTTATTTGGAAACGAAGAACTGCCGAGTCATCAAATAAAGTATGGGGACTTAGATGTAACAGCAACTATAAAGCCTTATAAAGAGTCATGGGGATCTAGTGGCGGTTATGAAATAACAATAAAAAATAATGAAGCAACAAATGAGTCTGGAGATGTTATGAGATCTGTTGAAAAAGCAGCAGAAACAATTAAATTTCCTAAACTATATATAGAAAGTGATGAGAAATTAACAGCAGGTGATTACTTGGCTGGTACAGTAACACAAGAAAACGGATACACTATTGTTGATCTTGAAGCTGTATATGATGGCAAAACAATAGATCAGGGTAGGAGTTATACGTTTAAATTAAAAGCTAATGTAGCACCAACAGATGCCAAAGGAATAAAAAGTATAGGATTGTCTCAAAGAATGACATCAAAGGGTGCTGAACTTGGAAGACAAACTATATATGGGGAAAGTGTCACACCACCAGAAACAAATTCTAAACCAGTATTAAATGGAGTGGTAGATAAAGAAATCAAAGTTGGTGATAGCTTTAATCCAATGGACGGTGTAACTGCTAAGGATAAAGAGGACGGGGACTTAACTAAGAAGATTAAGGTTACAGGAAATGTAGACACAACAAAAGTAGGAGAATATAAACTAATATACAGTGTAGCTGATAGTAAAAATGAAACTACAACAGCGGAAAGAAAGATAATTGTAAAAGAAGATAATACAACTGTACCAAAGTATGATTTCAGTGTTGGTCAAGGTATAGAGTGGCCAAAACAAGTGAATTGTCCATTTATAGATATGGTTGCATGGGTTACAAAACCAGGTTATACCAACAATGGAGCTGCAAATTTAGTTAAAATTTCTAATGATAGTGGTGTTAAATACTTTAACTTAGGTTTTATACAATCCACAACTAATACTATAAAAGATGGAAAAGTTCAATGGGGTTGGGGAGGATACTCTGTTTTAAACGAAGAGCATAAGGATGATACCCAATATCAAGGAATTAAAAAATCAATAAAAGAATTACGTGATTTAGGTGGAGACGTTACAATCTCATTAGGTGGATTAAATGGTATCACATTTTGGGAAGTAACACAGGATGTAGATGTTTTAGTTAACACTTATAAAGAAGTAATACAAGGATATGGGCTAACAAGGCTAGACTTAGACATTGAAGGCGGCGCTCAAGATAAAGCTAAAAATATTGCTAATGCTAAAGCAATTAAAAAGGTTCAAGATGAGTTAGGAACTGATATTGTTTTAACTCTTCCAGTATTACCAAGCGGTTTAACTCAAACACAATTAGATGTAGTTGAAGCATATCTTACTGAAGGAGTAGATATTAAAGTTGTAAATATTATGACTATGTGCTATGGTAGTGGAACTTTATTACAAGGTGAAAACTATGGAACAGGTTCTGTAAGAGCTATAGATAGCACTAAAAATCAATTAAAAAATTATTATAAAAGATTTGCAAAAGTAGAGCTAACAGATGAGCAAGCATATGGAAAAATTGGTGCAACTCCATCTATTGGATTTGAGGGAAGTGCTCATCCTATATTTACTACAGAGTGGTCTAAGTTAATAGTTGATCATGCAATAAAAAATAAAATTGCAATGACATCATTTTGGTCTATGAATAGAGATGCTATGTTAGAATCCAATTCAGGAGTAAAAAGTCAATATGAATTTACTAATATATTTAAAAAATTTGGAAGCGAAGATGATGGTGAGGTAGATCCACCAACAAATACTGCACCAACTATAACTGGTGTAGAAAATAAAAAAATATTTGTTGGAGAAACATTTGATCCAATGAATGGTGTTAAAGCTAATGATAAAGAAGATGGAGATTTAACTAGTAAAGTTAAAGTTACAGGCACTGTTGATACTAATACAATAGGAACGTATAAATTAGTATATACAGTGGAAGATAGTGAAGGGCTAAATGCCAAAAAAGAATGTATAATAACTGTTGCAGAAAAACCTGAAATACCAGAGGATACTTTTGACCCTAAAAAAATATATGTAGAAGGCGATACAGTAATATATAAAGGTGAAAAATATAAGGCTAAATGGTGGACTCAAGGTGGTGTACCAGAAAATAATATGGCATGGGAAAAAATAGTTGAAAAGAATCCGGATGGTAGTGTAGATTATGTACCTGGAGGCATTTATGTAGAAGGGGATATAGTTGTATACCAAGGTAGTAAATATAGAGCTAAATGGTGGACTAATTCAGTACCAGGAAGCGATGAAACATGGCAGTTAGTATGATAATAAAGTTAATAAGGGGTTTGTTGCAAAGCTAACTGATAAAAGTTAAAGGAGCGACAGCTCCTTTTTCTTGTGTAAAAATTAGGCTTATATATAAATTATTTATTTTAAAATTAATAATAGTTTTCGTCATAGATAAATAGTAAAAAAGTTTTTAAATTATAAAGAAAAAATATGTAATATAATAAAAAATTAAATAAAAGTAGAAGTTATATTATTATATTTTCAGCGTAATACAACTAAAATTTTACAAAATATTAAGGAACTATATATAAGTTTTAGGTTTAAAGAAGAGTTTTAACTATTTTAGAAGTAGAATTATAAAATATTGCTTTATATAAGTACATTTATTGAACTTCTGTAATATTATAAAAAGTAGATATAATTTGACGATTTTACAAATAGGCATCTTAAAATAACTATTATATCGTCAAATTTACTAAATTATATTAAATATAATTATCACTTGAATATTTTATAGATTCTTAAATTATACTAGTACATTGCAAACATTAGAGACTTAAACTAGCAAGTAAATGCATAAAAGTACTTTGAATTTAACAAATTAAGATATATTAGTTGAAATCTGATTTTTTCAATTTTGTAATTATATAGGGAAACAAGCTCCAATTTAAATTTATTCAACAACCTTAAAATATTTTTACACAAGATGTAGTGTTGAATTCTAAGTGATTCGGAGCATGTCTCACTATTTGGGGTATCCAAGTTTTGGAATGAATAATTTTAAGAGTCAACTTGGAACCCTATATAGGGAAA
>NZ_BAAABH010000049.1:0-16211 GCF_054767855.1 Clostridium sp. CTA-19
TCTGTTCGTCAGACCAGAGATTTGCCGCCAACTTCCTTCAGATTCCACCTCACGGTGGACACCCTTGTCTTAAGCTATACACTTACCACTACTAGGTCGTGTTAGGGACTTTCACCCTTAAGATTACGCCCATGCTGGGCGCACAACAAAATCCTGATGGTAATGCTAAAGCATCACATAATTGAATTAATTTATCATATGCTGTAAATTCAATATTTTCTAAATACTCTTTAATAAATTCACGTTCTTTAACAGTGCAATCTTTCTTTCCACATATACCATCAATATTTTTACATAGATATCCATGTGTCATACATACTCTTGCTAATAAATCATATCCTTTTTCCATAGCAAATTTATAACCATCTAAACTATGCTTCTCATTAGTTACACCATATCTTCTCCCTATATCATGTAACATTCCAAGTACCAATGCTACATTAGAATCTAATTCTTTATCTTCTTTTGCAATTAGTTCTGCAGCTCTCCCTACATATAAAGAATGTTCTACCCATGGTCCAGGATTTAATTTACTCCCTTCTTCTAATATTATTTTTGCTTCTTCTAAAGTTGGAACGCCCTCTACAATGTAACTTTGCAAATTACTCATCCCCTTAATAATAATTTTTTATAATCATATATAATTTATATTCTCATTTACTCTGATAATCTTACTTTTATTACATTATACGTCTAAAATTTAGACTTTTTTGCAGAATATTGTATGTTATTTGTAACACTTATATAAATATTTTAGAATTTGTTCATACTACATTAATTTTTTATGTTTTCTTCTATAGAGTTCCAAGTTGACTCTTAAAGTTATCCATTCCAAAACTTGGATACCTAAAATAGTGAGACATGCTCCCAATCACTTAGAATTCAACACTACATATTACATAAAAATATTTTAAGGTTATTGAATAAATTTTAATTGGAGCTTGTTTCCCTATATAACCTCTTATTTACCTATATCTTTTTAAATATATAAAAAAGATAACTTTCCTTTATGAAAATTATCTAATAAATAATATTTTATTACTTGTTCCATATCTGAACCTAATTTAAATAATAGTTTTATCTTGAAGCTATTTTATATTATGTTTGAAATATTCTATAAATTTTCTTCTGAATAGTTTTACATTTTAACTTATTTTTGTTAGTTCATAACATACTAATATTATTTGTCTTTTGTTATAATTGGTTTTCCTTCCGAATCTACCAACACTGTTAATCCACCGGAAGTACCATTACTAATATATAAATAATTTACGCCTGTCTCTTTATCAACTATTATTCTATAACTCTCTATGTTTCCTTGTGTAGACACAACTTCAAATCTTTTTTCTTGCTTCATAATTTAATCCCCCTATGTTTAAATTATTATTTTTTTATAAGTTATTCATTTTTATAACTTTTATATCTTATAAGAAAATCGTAATATAATTGCTGTTAACCCCACCACATAATCATAACAAAAATTGAAAAAGTAGACGTCCAAATTCCTATAATACTGTCAATAAAAATATAGATAATAAATCTTCCTTTTTTCTGCCCTTGTTTTTTTATGCATCTACATATCAATATAGGTGTAATTAAAAATAACAGTATACTTATCAACGTTAACGCTGTTAAACAATACACGGCAGATAATTTCACTATATTTATATTATCACTTATATAATAAGCAATATCTTGAGCGAATACACCCAGTATTGTAGCCAAAAGAATATTTCCAAACATAAAAATCTTAAATCTTTTTATAGAATCAACTTTGTAATTTTTGCTTTGCTCTTTAGACAATATTTGTCCCTCCTGCCATCATATTTGTTACTGGTGCACAACATCTTGCTTCATACTATATACTAACTATTTTAAGCAAAATTTTTACTAGCTACTAAAACACCTACAAGTGGATGTAATTGATATACTTCAATATTAAAATTTAATTCTGAAAAACATTTAACTAACTCTTTAACCGTTGATGGTTGGTCATTACCTGGTCCATAACCAATTTCATCATATTCATCTTTATACTTATCTGGATTTTCAAAAAACATTAAATCACCTATGACAATAGTTTCTAAGCTTTGTCCACCTATATAAACCATACTTTCAATTGCTTTCTTCTTTTCCTGTGAATTCAAATGATGTAATGCGTAATTTGAAATAATTTTAGTAATTCTCTTTTCTTTCAAATCAACATTTTCATCAGGCTTATCAAAGGTTCCAATAAAGAATTCAATATTTTCTCTGTTTTCGTGGTTAGCATTTTCAGTTGATTGTCTAATCATTCCTTCACTTATATCAATTCCTATACCATGTTTTATAGTTTTTGAAAGTTCAATAATTTGTTTACCCGTTCCACATCCAATATCTAAAATAACATCATTTACATCTGGATTGGCTAATTCACTTACCAACTTACCTGATCTATATCTCCAAATATAGTTATCAGTTACATACTCTTTACTTGCATTATCAAATCTTTCTTTTACACTGATATCCATTTCATATCCTCCTACTTTTTATAAATTACTATTTATTATTTTAACAGAGTCCTTATCTTTCAAATTTTTCCCATATTTCATTTTTTATTTTTTCAATAATATATAATCATAATAAGCCGATGTATATTTTTCACCATCTACTGCTCTTTGAATTACTCGCATCTCTTTATAGATAATTTCAAATTTACTAAAGTATTTTTCGATTTCATTATCCTTGTAGTGGCAATACAGCGTTATATCATCTTTTTCAATATGTATAAACTGCCCTTCACCTACTTGTTCACCCTTACCAAATGAATCGCATTCTTCACTTAAAAAATTCACATAACACAATCCTCCATTTTTTAATACTCGATGAAATTCAGATAATGCAACTAGAAATTCTTCTTTTCTTATATGAACAGATGTATTATATGAAAATAAGAAACTAAAAAATTCATTGTTAAATGGGAGTTTTTTCATATCGCCCTGTATAATGTTTAAGTCCATATCATGATTAGTAGAGAATATAGATGCCTTTTCTAATTGTTCTTCAGATATTTCAATTCCATAAGTTTTATATCCAAACTCATGAAATAGAGAAAGTGGCGGATTACTTCCACCAGCACCACAATCAAGAATAATTTTTTCATTAGGATTGTTGTTACAATATTTTAAAAAATTATATAATGGAATAGCATTTATAAGATTACTCATATTTCATTCTCTCCTTTTTGGGATATCGTTGCTCTGTTAATAAAATAATACCTTCACTTTTCATATTATTTATATTGTCCTATCTTTAGGTTAGATAATATCCTGTTCTTTACTTAAATAATCCTGTTTTGTTAATTCAACAATATCATTTGAAACCCTTTTAAACCCAACTTTCTTAAATACCTTTTCTGCAATTATCCTGGAACTTGGAAAATCATCAAAGACCTTGTCTGCTCCTAATTCATTAAATGCAACCTTAATCAATAATCTTAATGCTTGTTCACTAAATCCTTTTCCTCTATGCTGCGCTTCAATTATTATATTAATACAATAAGAATTTTTTTCACTAACATATCGTAGGGCAACCTCACCAACAGGTATATTTTCATCACTACTGATTATATACGCATAATATTTTTCTGGTATATTATTTATCCATCGAGAAAACCAATCTTCCCAATGATTTTCTTTAAATTCTATACATCCTGTTTCATCATTCTCTCCATATTCTATATTATAAGCCATGGTTTCTTTATCTGATAAAAGTTTTCTTCTATAATCTAATTCTTCAATTTTAGGTATTTTAAACTCTACTTTATTACTTTCCATCTTTGTTCCCCCATATTAATCAAACAATATTACTTGTCATATATTATTAAATAGATATTAATATGTAATATCCATAGATACAAAGTTTCCTTACTAAAATTTTATATTTAACAACTTAGTTTTCCTAATCTTCTTATAACTTTTTTCATGCTTCTCCAAAAAATTATTAACTTGCAACTTCTTAAACTTTAGCTCCATAAATATGTTTTCTTAACTTAATTATTTCTTTTCTTAAAACTATTTTTTATTTCATTTTCCCCCCAAACTTTCTAATTTTCACTTAATATCCACCGTTCTAAACTGTATTTTTATAAATAGTACACTTAATAATTTTTTTGGATTATAACGTAAAAATATTATAAAGTTTATTTCTGAATAATACGAAATTCAGAAAATTAATTTTATAGTTTAGTCGTTAAATGAGAACATTATGCAAGAACTTCACTGTAGATTCTGTTTATTAGCATAGGTTAATCCAATATATTTGTTGTTCTTTATCCTCATAGAAATTTTCGCCTGTTAATATACCACCGCAACTCATTGCAGTCTTACTTGAAGCAATATTATCTTTATCACAGATAATCATTACTTTTGGAATTTTCATCTCTTTTGCAATTTCTAAAACAAGTAATAATTGTTGTTTACCATAACCTTTTTTTCTCTCAGTTGGGCGAATGCCATAACCTATTTGTCCTCCATGTTTTTCTAATTCATCAGTTAAAAAGTGACGGAGTTGAATAGTACCTATAATTTTATTATCATATTTTCTTACAGAAAAGAATGTGCTAGCATGAACATTATTGCGAAGTTTATCTTTCTCAATTGAAAGAACAATTTCAAGCCATTTATCAAAATCATTATAATGGGCTAGTCCACAACTGCCATTAATATTGGTTTCCTCAAAGTCTAAATACTCTTGTTTGTATTCCAGAACTTTTTCTTCTAGAATCTTTGATGGGTTTACTAAAATTAATTCACTCAATTTGATACCTCCTAATATAAATAATCTATAATTTTCCTTATTAAACAACTATAAATTAGCTTATAAGAAAATTTTATTAATCTTCCAATTTTCTTTTCCTGTCTGCATTGTGTTGCAACTTCATCCTATCCGCCATATTAATCAATGCTCACTGCCAGATGTATCTAAATCATATCTATAAATAAGTCCCTCTTCCCCATCTGGATGTTTATATTTCAAAAAGCCTAATTTTTCAAATACATTTCTTGACTTTAAATTATTTATATATAGGGTTCTAATTTAACTTTTAAAATTATCCATTCCAAAACTTGGATACCTAAAATAGTGAGACATGCTCAGAATCACTTAGAATTTAACACTGCATCTTGTATGAAAATATTTTAAGGTTATTGAATAAATTTAAGTTGGAGCTTGTTTCCCTATAGATTTCTGCAATCAATGAATTTGCATTAAGTTTATTTCTAGAGTAATTTATAAACCCAAAAGTAATTTCCTTGGCATATCCTTTATCCCAATGTACTCTGCGTAATCTGAATCCAATTTCAAATTCTCCATGTTTATCTTTTTCAACTATAAATGCCATACCTACTTTTGATATTTCATTTTTACTCTTTACACAAAACGCTCCTGTTAAAGCGAACCTTGAATATTTTTCTATCCAATTTCTAAGTACATCTTGACAATCTTCATAAGACATAGAATACCAACCATTAAACTTTATACATTCTGGATCATTATTAATGTTATAAATTAAATCAATATCTTCATTATTAAACTTCTTACAACAAGCCTTTCAGTTTCAAATACCATTTAATTCCTCGTTAAAATTGGTATGAAAATTTATTCATATAATTGTTTTACTAATTCATTATATGATGAACTCCCATCAAGTATATTCTTATATGTGCTTGTCCAATAAGGTATTAATCCTGCTCTATGAGCTACTGCTTGTGATGCAATATTAGATGATGAAGCACAGTATATCGGTAAAACGTTTTTGCTTAATATTTTATGCATTAAATGATTTACAAGTACAGTTGCTAAACCATCTGTTCTGTAATTGCTCTTAACATCTATGCCCATTTCCCACATATTACTATATTCATTCGATGCCCCAGCAAGCCCTATAATTTCTCCATCTTTCATAGCAAAAAACACAATTGCAGTAGATGTACTTCCATCTTCGTCAAATTCTAATGAATTAGTAAATCCTTTAATTTCTCTTAACTTATTTATCTCATTTCCTTCTAAATAGAAATATTCATATTGTGGTAGTAAATCACATAATTTCAGCTTTTTAATATCGGGAATATAATAAATTGATTGACCATATATTAAAGGACATTCAAATATCTCATCTCTTGATTTTCCAACCAATAAAGTTTTCACATTATCCATAATTTCATAAGAAGCTGAAACAATAATTGCTTTTTCAATGTTTGTAATTTCTAAAAAAGGATTTTGTTGAAATTCATTTAATCTAATTGGTTTATGAAAAATTACTCCATCATGCTCAAAGATTTCTTGTTCGCAATTTAAGTATTTTCCAAGATTCTCTTTTACGATTTTTTTAATTTGCATCTTATTCATTTATCTCATCTCCAATTTCTTATTTACAGGATATATTTTTCCTGTATTAAATTTATCTCTTACCTGATTTAATAAATGCTATTAATTTATCTGCATCATCAAAATCATCATAATCTCCATTTATCCCTTGCCTATGATATACAATACCATTCTTTTCGTTTCGTTCTAAGCAATCAAGAAGTTCCTCTACTCCATATCTTTGTATAAATATAGTGAATCCATATGGTTTTATCTTATTTAATAATCCTTTATGACATTTTTCTTTACATAAATAACAAGCCTCTAACCCTTTTTCTATAGAGCACTTACGATTTTCACACCATTCTTTATCTGGGCATTTCCCCGAACTGCAACCAGAGCATTTCGAATTTTCTGAACACAAGCAACAAGCAAGCCCACACCGTGCAATTCCTAATTCTCTTTTCATTTTTTATCCCCTCTTTCGAATTGTTATTTGTCTTTTTAAAGAGTATAACATATTTTGTAAATAAAATATTATTCAATTCTCAAAAATATATTCTATTTTTACTTCATTTTATTTTTTAAGACAACAAAAATACCGCAAATTCATTTCTGAATACTGCGATATTTATATATAATATTTTATACTTTTAAGTTCATTAACAAATTAGAATTTGTCCGGAAGTCTTATATCAAGAAAATTCCCATTCAATAATACACCCCTCTCAGCGAAGAGTCATTCACATTATCAGCATATTTACATAAACATAATATTTGCCTAATACGCACAAATTACTAATTAAGCATTGCTTTATCAATAAATTCACCAACACTATTTGTCATATTAAATGGTTCATATTCTTTCCACATCTCTAAGTTAGATAATAATACAACCTGTTTCTCTTTTCCATCTAATTTATAATTCAATAAATCATCTATCATATCAACTTCTTTAGAATCATCTGATCCATATACCACGGATCCTACAGAATTAAAATTCTTAACTAATATATAATACATTTCTTCAATTCCTCCTTAAAATCATCTTCATTTTGAATTATCCCTTTATCGTATAAATCCTTTAACTTAATCCCTATCATATTGTCTTTATATTTATAAACATATTTATGTAACCACATATTAAAGATATAATCTCTTTCTGTAAAAAACTGTACTTCAATTGGATAATGAAAATTACTCTTCTTATAGTAAATATGATATCCTCTATATCCATCATCATTTTTCTTGCCATTTGACATATCTACATGTCTTATATTTTCATCTCTTAAATCAATATCGTAATTGAGACATATAATTCTAATGCCTAATATATCATTAAAGCATGTTCCAATTTCCTTAGTAGGATAATATCTATCATACTTCAATTTTATAGACTGTAGTGATTTTATTCGGTAAGTATATTGGTCTAGTAACCTTCTTCTTTTCTTTAAAAACAATCTATAGTCATTAAGTTCGTCCATTAAGAGATCTTTATCTACTTTCCTAAGCGTGTTCTTTAAGTTTTTTCCTAGTTTAGTTTCATAACTTATTGCATCTAAAGTCCTAATTAACTTTTTAGTATCCACGTTATTTCCCCTCTACAAATAAATAATACAAATTGATATCATTTCTATACTTCATTATAACATAAGGCAATAATACTTTTAATATTATTGCCTTAATTTTTTGATATTAATAAACAACTCACCGATAACTTATTATTTATCTGCATGTCTCATACAAATAATTTTAACTTTACTTTATCTTATTATTATGAATCAATTATAACATATATTGTAAACACCGTATCATTCAATTTTCAAAGAACATTATTCTTATTTCAGATTTCAATAGTTACGTCGTCTAATAATCATGAGATAAAGTTAAAAATTAGAACTTCTTTTTCCACTTCCAAATCTCATTTTCAGCTTTTGTTATAAATCCTATGTCCCAATAAAATTGTTGGTCTCCACCTACCATACCTTTACATAATGGGTACTTTTTCATAACTCTGTTTGAGAGTTCATATATCATCGCCTTTGCGATTCCATTACGTCTACACCACCATGCCACTCCCAAAGGCTCGAGTTCACAAAGTTGCATTTTTTTATTATACCAAATAATAGCAAGTCCAACTGGTTTTCCTTCTGAATCAAGAACCACTAAATCTAATTCAGGGTCATAGCTGTTCATTTTCTTCAAATTCTCAAAGCCTAATTTAATATTATTTGCAGTAGGCAAAGTGTAGTTGAAAGAAAACATATGTGCATTAGCAGAATAAAATGGAGGGACAGTATTTCCATCCGCAAAAGTATATTCATCTGGAAGTTCTACATCAAATAGTTTTTCTTCAAATATAAGTATATTTATCTTCTCACTATAATCGGCTTTAACATATCCCCGTTCTTCAGCTATTTTTTTAATCCTATAACAATAAGGTGGTATTGTAAGCTTAAGATATCTTGTCCTATTTTCATAAAGTTCACCCTCTTTAAAACAAGACATATGTGTCTCAATATGATGAAACATCAAATTTAAAAGTTCCTTATCCCCAGCACGGTCACAACTATCAAAAATAAAGAAAGCATCACCTTGCCATGCACCTACGCTGATAGCAACTGCTACAAGCTTTTCAGATTCAAACCATAGACCAGTAGTCTGTTCCCAGTTAGCTTTGTTATTTGCCCATGCTGAATGAGCTCCTCTATGGAATTGCAATTGATTAAAAGGATAAGATGGAAATCCAATCGAGTAACTATTTAAAATTAACTCTTCTATTTGTGGAAAAAATTCATCTGTATAATACATAAATTCAAATGCCATATTTACACTTCCTTCTACTAAATACATAGATAACTTTCACGTTTTCCTAACTGATAAATTCTAATTTACATATCTGTCATATAGATAATTTTTACAGACTATTTTTCAAATTTTTTCATTATTACTTTTTTAATATTATAATTTTGAAGCTTTTAAACCTAACTTTACGCCTATGTTTAAAACCCTATATAAAATGAAAGAAAAAACTATTTAGTTGTTAATGTAATACTATACTTGTTCATATCTTCATTTTCCTCTTCATCAAAAATAGTTCCTAAAAATTTTCCATTATTCTTTTCTATAATTTTCTTTGAGGCTATATTGTCTATATTACAAGTTAAAATTACTTCTTCTAGCCCTATCTTTATAGACCTCTCCAATGCTAGTTTTAAAATTTGAAAACCATAACCTTTATTTCTATAATCTGGTGATATATCATAACCTATATGCCCAGCACATTCCACCTCTTCATGTCTAATTCTCACTACTCCTACAACTTCTTTTTTATCAATTAACCAAAATGTTGAAGTTATAACCTCTCCTTCAGATAGATTATTTCCTTTGGAATAATCGTCCAAGTCGTCTAAATAATCTTGGAAATTTTCTAATGCTCTTTTATATTTATTAAAATAATGTTCATCATTTATCTTTCTATAAGCTAAAGCATAATTTTCAAAACCCTTTTGATAGTTCTTATTAGGCTGAACTAAAAATAAACCTTTCATAAATCATCCTCCATTTTATATGGTATTTATATTTAATTATAATTTACATTCATAACATCTATATTTGTCAATAATTTTAAATCCTAATTCTTTTGCTGAATCTAACTGAATTTCACTATCCTCATCAATGAAATAAACAATATCATTGATATTAGTATATTTTTTATAAATGTTTTTAATCATTACGTTAATTAGATCACTTTCAATTCCTTTTTCTGTAACTCTTTCATCTATAAATAATCCAATTACCTCTGCCTCAATTTTAAGATCTCTAACAAAAATACTTCCCATAATAGTCCCATTTTCCATATATACAAAAATATTAAAGTCGTCAAAGCTTTCCTTAATATGCTCACTATTCCAATACATATCTTTTGCATACTTATCATGAAATTTAGCATATTCTTCAAATTGATTACTTTGTAACAAATTTATTGTTTTTTCAATATTGCAAATATTATAATTTTCTTTATATAATCTTGTATCAATACTAGATTCAATACATTTAAAATTTCTACTTTCTAAATATTTGATTGCCTCTTTATTATCAAATGTGATACCTATAAGTAAATTATATCCTTTAAACTCATTCTTAAGATAATTTATTATTTCATCAGCAGTAATATTATAATTATCTTTTATTAAAAACATATTGGTTTGTACATACATCTCTTCTTCTATCCAAAAAAAACTACAAACCCCCATAAGCATATTCTCTTTATAACAAGCGATTATTCTTCGTGTATCTGAATTAATTGCCTTTTCAATGCCACTTTGTAAATCCTCTTTACTTTTACGTCTTGGATAACTATTTTTTTTATTATCCTGACACAAACTCCATGCAAAATCTAGAATTTCACTAAAATCATTAACCGTTTTTATCATTTTTATTTCTACTCCCTACATCTTTTTAATGTACAACAAATTATTTCATTATTCGAATGTAACAATATGTTCAATAGTATCACCAATATTTAATAATTTTTCTGCAAAAAAACCTGGGTAAGCTACATAGTCTTTTAGATTTTTAATAGGTAACCAATGCATATACTCTCGAACTCCTTGTGTATAACTATTACTGTTTAATTCTTGCGTTCCTCTAGGCTTCATAAGAAAATAAAATGCAATTTCATGACACCTTACCCCATCTAACGTTCCAGTTCCATCAAAAAAGTTTTCATGTATAAATACTAATTTCTCAACCTCATATGCTACACCAGTTTCTTCAAGTACTTCTCGTTTAACGGCATCTTCTGCTTTTTCTCCTAAATGAACTCCTCCACCAATGGAATAATAATAATTTTCTAATTGGTTTTTAGCAAAAAGAACACATCCATTTTCCATAATAATTGCTGCTGCTCTATATCTAAACCACCCATTTTCTCCCGTAAATCCACAATCCATATTAATCCTCCACCTATTGAAATATATTTATATTCTACATTTTCCCATTAAAAAATAATGCCAAATTCATTGAATCTTTCATAGCATTTATATCATCTTTAGCTGGAATATTGTTAGTATTATGGCTATAAACAACCGGTGCAATGTCTCTCGAGTTCATATGATGCAAAATTGTACATGCTGTTTTATAAGCATTTCCAGTGTTTCCATCTCCACCGCCTACTAATATAACTCCACCTCTTTTTTCATTTTTAATGAGCATCTTATTCCTAAAGAGCCTTGCACAAAAATAAGTTTGCAGTCTACTTGTAACTGCCAACAACTGGCCTGTCAATTCAGAAAAGTAAAGTGGCGATGCAATTAAAATATTATCGCATTCTTGGATATAGTTATAAACCTCTTGCATTTCATCATTTAGACAACATCCATCATTCTCCCAACAATATCTACAATCAATACACGGTTTGATATTACATTTATATGCATCTATTATTTTATATTCCCCTTCTAAGTTATTAATAAGTTCATTCACCAATGCCATAGTATCACCATTTTTTCTTGGTGAACCATTAAAAATAAGTGTTTTCATTAATTACTTCCCTTCATTTATTAATCTATACTTTTTTTAAGACTACAATTTAATTAATATGAAAATTATACCATATATTCTGTATATTTTTACATGTTTGCAAAAAACAGACTAAATTTAAAACACCATAAAATTTATTTCTAAATAATACGGTGTTTTATCCTTAATTAAACTTATACTATATGATTATTTTCTTTCAATACTATTAATAATATTTAAAATATCACTTGTAGAGTAAGCCACAAAATCTGGCTTAACATCCCATTTTTTTGTACTATGTCCACTATATCTTGCCGCAATACATATTACCTTAACATCCTCTTTATTTAACTTATAATAATTCTCAGCATTTTTCCCAAATATAGTATCTTCTTGATGATCTCCTATGTAGACTATTACACTTTTATTTGATGATACATTAAGATTATCTAGACATTTTAGAAAACCACTTGGATTAGGTTTTTGCTCATTATATGAAATATCATCATACCCTATAATTGATTGAAAATATTCTCCAACACCAAATTCCCTTAAAGTATTGTAAATATTTTTAGAGCAATTTTGTGAACAAATTCCATGTTTAATATTCCCCAATGTTTTTATTACATCACTTAATCCTTCAAACATATTAGGTAATGTAGTATCTTTCAATTGATAGGGACTCCATAGCTTCCCTGCTTCATTTACTTGCTCATCGTTTAGTCCATAACAATTTTTATATAATTCTTTCCAATTTTTATATTTATAATTTGCTTTTTGATAATTTTCAATAGAAACTAATGCCTCTGGGATATTATCATATACATCTGGAATAAAATTTTTTAGAACCTCCATTGTTACTGCCATATTTTTTCTAGTTGTATCTACTAAGGTTCCATCATAATCCCATAAAACTGCCGAAATTTTCATTGTAAATTCTCCTAACACTTATTATTTTCCCAACACTAAAATTCACTACAATTACATACCAATATATATTTTTTCAATTTGCATTTTTTCACAAACTGTTCATTTTTTCATTTATAGTATTGATTTTTAATTGCATATTTGTATTTTAATACACTAATTTAAGTATCAAACTCTACATAATATAATACATTTTTATCTATATCATAAATAGCTATTGTGATATTAAAAGATCCTCGATAAAATATCTTTGCATCACTTGAAGCATCATCACTTTCGCTATGACGGTCAACAAAATACCAATATCCATTTTCTACTTGAGGAATTTTAAAATCTTTAGCTACATCACCGCCATAGTAAACTCCATTTTTTATTCCTCCATAAATAAACATATTAATATTCTCACTTAATGGTGTTTTATGCCAACTAACGTTATCTTTAAATTCTTCTAAGATATTTTCTTTATCATCAGATGCAAATTCTAATTTTGCAAATGTATTTCCATCTCCATGAAATCCTTCATGTGTATCTTCATAAATTATATTTATTGGTTTTGGTATATTAATGTTAATTTGTTTTTTAACATAATCAACATCTGATGTACCTGTAAACTTTATAAACCCATATAAACTTATAAAAAATAGTATCACCAAAATAACAATTTTTTTCATTTAAAATTTCTCCCTCTTGAACAATACAAAACTATTATAATATATTTTATTAATCATTAGATTCACGAAAAGCCTTGGTTCTAAAATTAAAACTATGTTGCCTTAGTTTATTATCAAACATTAAATTTTTCTTTTCTGTTTCCTCATAAGGACTTCTAAATGGACTCCTATAATGTATATAATTAAGTATATTGATTCCAGTCCATACCTTATCTCTCATATCTAACCTGTAAAAAACATACCCTCTTTGATTATCAGAACCAAAAGGATAATTTACAGCACCAGCAATTGCTTTAAACTGATTTTCATTTCCAAACCAATCACTTTCTGAAGTTATCTCGTTCTTTAATCTAGGCATATCTGCTGAATAGTTTGTCCCATTTTTTTCGCACAATAATTTTCCATTTATAAGTTCCAATTTCTCCGATCCAGTAATTTTAAATCCATCATGCCAATATGCATTTCCACCTACCCATTGAAAATATTCAATGCCATACATGCTATCATCTTTTAATTCAACATAAATAATTGTTGAATTCAAATTAATTTTTCCTGGTTCTTGAATAGTTTTGTAAGCACCAAACTTCTCCTTAACAGTTTTCTCTTTTGAATCAAACATCAACGTCTCACTAGAAACATCTACATATGTAGCATCCTTTAACATATCAACTTCACTATCTGATATGTCTTTAATAATCTCCTCTGGAAATCCCATATTTACAAGCATATCACGTGTTTGTGAAGTCTTTGGAAAAGTAAATTCTTCCGAATTTAATCTAATATGATTAGAAACTAAACTACACAATATAAATATAAAAATACACCCTATTATATACTTTAAAACATGATTTTTACTCTTAAGCCTTACAGTATTATCTAAATTTTCAAACTTAACTTTTTCTAATTCCTTACATACCTTATAAAGTAAAATAAAGTTGTAAAAATAAAATAAGATTACTGGAATAGATATAAACCACAACTTTCCCAACTCTGTAATGGCAAAAACTAAAATAGAAACTCTCCAAATAATCATACGTAATATAGGATCTTTACGTAGTCTTATGTCTCCTTTTTCAAAAACTTTTTTTAACCCTTTTCGAAATACAATAAGAAAACTTACGTGAAAAACAGTTAAAGCAATTATCACAATAGTATTATTTCTAAAATTAACACTTAATGGTGTATTTCCATATATTAAACTTAAGATATTAGCTAACATATTTATTATAGAAAAGATCCATGCACTATTAAGTTCCCTATTTTCCTTACGCAAGTCATAAAATCCAATATACAAAAGCCCTGCTCCAATTATAGGTAAAATATACTGTAACCCTCTAAAATTGAAAGTCATCATAGTAAATATAAATCCCCATGTAATATCCTTTATTGGATTATGCCAAGGATTACTAGGTTCATCTAGTTGAAAATTAGCATCACCCATTTATATTCACCTCCTTTTTAAGTTTATTTAATCCCTCATAATTTTTTAAAGGGAAGATAAGCTTTAAAATACAAATGCCACTTTATCTGTATGTCTTATATAGGGAAACAAGCTCGCATTTAAATTTATTCAATAGCTTCAAAATATTTTTATGCAAAATGTAGCGTTGAATTTGAAGTGTTTCCGAGCATGTCTCACTATTTTGGGTATCCAAGTTTTGGAACGAGTAATTTTAAAAGTCAACTTGGAACCTTATAAATGAGATTAAGTTAAATATTTCGACCATATTGTAACATGTTTTTAAATAACATACTATTAAGTTTTTAATAACTATATTTTCTATTATTTTTTATAATTGAACATTATAGATAAGTTTAATAGTAAATTTAATTTTTTTTAAACTACCAAACTCTATTCTTATATTTTTAAAATACCATATAAAAAATATCGCAAATTCATTTCTTTTGAATAATGCGATATATATTATTAATTTTTATGATTATATTAAAATATATAAGAATATAAATTAATATATGTTTACTTTATCTCATCTCCATATATCTTATAACTTCCTACGAAATTTTCAAGTTCTACTGAAAGATCTCCACTTACATCTTTATCCATAGTCAATTCTTTAGCACCACTCGTGTTTATTGGAAAATCTTCAATCACCTCATTTTTCGAACCAGTTAATTGAATCTTTAGACTACCCTTTTTTACATCAGAGTCATATGTGAATTTTACTTTATCACCTTTTTTTAATTCTATTGATATTACTCTATTACCAGTTGCGTTAACTGCATCATCTTTTTCTATACATCCTAATGAATGAATTCCTAATGAATGAATTACTAATGAACTAATATCACTGTCATTATTTTTAAGAAATGACCATCCTGTTGCAAAAAATATTAATATACATAGTATAAATGTTATGCCTAATGGTTTATAACCCTTCATAAATTTTCTCCCTTCTCTCTTAAATATTAAATATTAAATATTAAATATTTTATATCTTAACTATAACCGAATTTCTTTACAAATTATACTATAGTTTGTATTTTATTGAATTATATATTCATACTAATCTATACTGTTTTTCACTTTAATAACACATTATTAATCTTTTTAAATATTATTTTTACCTTTTATATAATATAGGGAAACAAGCTCCAATTTAAACTTATTCAATAACTTTAAAATATTTTCATACAAGATTCAGCATTGAATTCTAGGTGATTCGGAACATGTCTCACTATTTTAGGTATACAAGTTTTGGAATGGATAATTTTAAGAGTCAACTT
>NZ_BAAABH010000050.1:0-15504 GCF_054767855.1 Clostridium sp. CTA-19
TGTTTTGTAGCTTTAGAAGATACTTCTTTTATCCACTTTTTATCTTGGTTATTAGGGATATACTCATTATTAAGCCATTTTGAAAAATCCATTCCACTTACAAATCTTTTTTCTTTTTGATAAATTTCTTTATTATGAGCAAGATAGAAATTATATATAAATCTTGATATTCCTATAGTTTGATGTATTTTTATTTTTTGTTCTAAAGTAGGTTTAATCTCTATCTTGTAAGCTCTTAACAACTGTAACTCCTCCTAATTCATTTGCAAATTTTTTTAAAATATCTACCTTTTCTTTAGAATCGCATTTAAAAGTAACATGTATATCTCCTATATATTCTAAATATTGGTCATAAGTATAATATCTTCGATTAGTAGGAGTTCTTTTAGCTTTTAATATATCTTCTCTGTCCCAACGTTGAAGCGTTTTTACTGATACGTTTAGTAATTCAGCAAAATCTTTTGGTTTATAATTTATAATATGTTTCATTTAATATACTCACTTCCTTCTGATGAGTATATTTTAACACATTTCTACACTATTTTCAATAAATTTAGCAACTATTCTCTACCTCCTTTTAAAAAAATAATGCTCTTTACCTAACACTGGTAAAGAGCATATAAATATCTACTTTAGGTATCCTACGCTGGCATTATCCAGATCAGGTTATAGGTCGAAGTGGCAACAACTTCCTCTCAGCCAATGCATTAGCTCCCTTTAAAATATTCTTATTTTTTGAAATCTTTCTCATATATAACTATAATAAATATTTTCCATATTGTAAAGCCTATATACTTTGTTAAAATATATATAATAGATTATTTAAAATTTATAAATAAGGAATGAGGTTTGATTTTGAATAAAGATTGTATTGATGCTAAACTTTCAGTTAGAAGTTTAGTAGAATTTGTTTATAGATATGGTGATTTAAATAATGAATTTGTTTCTTCCAACTCTGCTATCGAAGGCACAAAAATTCATAAAACAGTTCAAAAAGAATATGAACAAGAACATAAAGAAAAAAATGAAGTATTTTCTAAGGAAGTCCCTATTAAGGATACTTTTAATTATAAGAATTTAAATATTTATTTAGAAGGAAGAATAGATGGTGTTATATCTAAAGATAATTATGGAGAAATATTAGAAATAAAAAGCACTTCAAGAGATATGCTTTCAATTGAAGCCTATAATGAACTACATATAGCTCAAGCAAAAATATATGGTTATATGTATTCTAAACTCTATAATCTTAAAGATATATTAATTAGAATTATTTATGTTAATAGAGATACTCTTCAATCAAAAGATTTCGTTGAAAGTTTCTCTATAGATAGTCTATATGATTTTTTTTATTCTACTATTGAAAAATATTATAAATTTTTAATTTTAGACTATAATTTCAAAAAACTAAGGGATTCTTCTATAAAAGATTTAACATTTCCTTTTAAGGAATATAGACCACACCAACGTGAATTGTCCGTAACAGTATATAAAACTATACAACATAATAAAAAGCTTTTTTTAGAAGCACCTACTGGAATTGGTAAAACTATATCTACTTTATTTCCTTCTATAAAAGCACTAGGTGAAAAACTTGGCAATAGAATTTTTTACTTAACTGCTAAAGGCAGTACTAAAGATATAGCAGAGAAAACTATAACCCTTTTAAGAGAGCAAAATCTTAAAATTAAAACTTTAACTTTGACTGCAAAAGAAAAAATATGTTTTCAAGAAACTGCAAACTGTGATCCTAACCTTTGTAAATTTGCTAAAGGTCACTACGATAGAGCTAACAAGGCTATTTTAGACATTATAACCAATGAAGAAAATATAAATAAAGACATAGTGTGTCAATATGCCAATAAACATAATGTATGTCCTTTCGAAATTTCTCTTGACTTAATAAGTTATTGTGACTTAATAATATGTGATTATAATTATGTTTTTGATATGAAAGTTTCTCTTAAAACATATTTTAACGAGAAGAAAAATGAAAATATAATACTTGTAGATGAAGCGCATAACCTAGTAGAACGAGCCAGAGACATGTATTCATCATCACTTTTGAAAAGTGAATTTTTAAATTTAAAAAAACTTATAAAAAATGAAGATTATTCTCTTTATAAAAAATTAGATAAAGTAAATAATGTTATGATTGAAATTAGAAAATATAATGAAGAAACTAATTTTTATATATTTGAAAAAGTACCACCCGATCTTATAAAATATTTAGGAATTGTTTTTGACGGCATGGCTATCTATCTTGCAAAGGACAATATCAAATTCAAAGATAATGTATTAGATTTATACTTTAAAGTTAATGATTTTTTAAAGATATATGACATTTTTGATGAGAATTATATTTGTTACAGTGAACGAGCTGGCTCTGAACTTAACATAAACCTATTTTGTATAAATCCAAGTTCAGCATTAAAAACACCTTTTAAAAATGCAATATCTACAATATTATTTTCAGCAACATTATCTCCTATGAACTACTATAAAGAATTATTATCTTTCGAAGATGGTGATTACAACATGACTTTACCTTCTCCCTTTAATATAAATAATAGGGAAGTTATTATAGCTAATGATGTTTCTACTAAATATGCAAAAAGACAATCAAACTATAATAGAGCTTGTACTTATATAGATAATGTTTTAAATTCTAAAAAAGGAAACTACATGGTGTTTTTCCCATCATATCAATACATGAAAGATATATACAAAATAATGACTGAAGAATTTAGTTACACCAATATACTACTTCAGGAATCCTCTATGACTGAAAATGCTAGACTAGAATTTTTAAACAAATTTAATGAAAATAATGTTGTTGGTTTTTGCGTACTTGGAGGAGTATTTGCAGAAGGCATTGATTTAAAAGGTGATAAGTTAATAGGTTCCATTATAGTCGGTGTAGGACTCCCTAAAATTTCCTTAAGACAAAACTTAATAAAAAATCATTTTGATAATACAAAAGGAGTTGGATTTCATTATGCATATACATTTCCTGGAATAAACAAAGTAATCCAAGCGGCTGGAAGAGTCATTCGAAATGATACTGACAAAGGAATTATATTTTTAATAGACGAACGATTTTCAACTGAACTATATCAAAGTCTTTTTCCAAAACACTTTTTTCCTCAAAAAATAATAAATAATCCTTCTTCTGCAAAAAATATAATCAAAAATTTTTTTATTTAATAAATTAACAAGCTGTAGAGTTACAATTTTAACACTTAGCTTGTTTTTTATTAAATATATTTCACATACACTTTCACTTTTCATTCAATTCAAAATCCTTATAATAATTTTTTTATTTATACGATTTCATATAGTAAAATCAACGTTTATATATACTCATAAAGTTTAAATTTTCAGACACAAAAATTTGTTTACATACATTAACTTTTACGTTATTATGATATAGGCAATTGACCAAATCAGTTAGGATTAATTAAAAATTTATACTTTATTTTGATATACAGGAGGAACTTTTATGAAGTTTACATTTTTAAAAATTATACATTCTACTTCACTTTTAGGTATAATATTAAGTTTTTTATTAATTATTTTAGAATCATTTAATTGTTTTACATTATCTCACAATCAAGTAGTAATATTTGCATTATTGTTTATAGCTTCTTTTGGTGGATTAGTTTTTAATAATATTAATACTACTCTATCTGATAATTAGTATATAAATTTAATTTTATATATAGAAAAACTGTCTTAGGATAAATCTGAAATTTTATCTTAATACAGTTTTTTTATTTCTTTAAATTTATAGGGAAACAAGCTCCAATTTAAATTTATTCAATAACTTTAAAATATTTTCATACAAGATTCAGCATTGAATTCTAAGTGATTCGGAGCATGTCTCACTATTTTAGGTATCCAAGTTTTGGAATGGATAATTTTAAGAGTCAACTTGAAACCCTATAAATATATCCTTTAAATTTAGTTATTAATTTTCACACAAAAGAAAACATTTACAGACGTAAAAAATTAAGTTATTATTGTATAGGGAATATTTTAGATTTCTTTTTGCAACATAATTCTTAACATATTAATTTATAAAATTACATAAATATAGGGGGAGTACTTTCATGATTTTAAACTTTTCAAAAATAGCTCGTTTCACTTCAATTGTAGGTGTAATAATTACCTTTTTAATAGTTACTTTTGAAGCCTGTAACTTACTTGTTTTATCTAAAAATCAAATAGAATTATATACACTATTATTCATAATGTCATTCTTTGGCTTAGTTGTTAACGATTTCAAAAAATCTAAAATTAAATAATCATATCTATAATAATTGAAGCTTAAAATAAGGGGCTGTCGCAAAATGATTAAAAATCATTATGGATATTTCTAGGTTCAAAAAATGGTAAGAAAAATTTTAAATAAGCTATTTATTAAAAATAGAATTAGAAAATCTTATAAATTTGTGTTTCTTTTTTATTTTTCTGAATAGCCTTTTAAATTTTTTATTACCATTAATCATATATTAAGCAAATTACATATAAAAAGGAAGCTATCGCTCCTTTAACCTTTAGTTAATTTTGCAACAGCCCCTCCTAGCTTTAAATTTTATTTTAATTTATGCTTACTATATCAAAAACCTGTAAAAATTCTTTTTTAATATTTTCTTTTTCAACTTCTACCATTGCTCTTAGTGTATCAAGTGCTGTTATCACTCCTATACCCTTTTCTATAGCTTCTCTTCTTATTATAAAGCCATCTCTACTAGCTTTATTTCCCTTTGTAGGTGTATTAATTACTAAATCTACTTTTCCTTCTCTTATTGTATCTAGTATATTATTTTCCCCTTCTTTTATCTTATTTACTTTACAAGCTTTAATTCCATTTTCCTTTAATATATTATATGTTCCATCAGTGGATAAAAACTTATACCCTAAATTATTCATCTCCTTAGCTATTTGTAAAAATTCAGCTTTATCATTATCATTTACTGTTGCTAAAATCATACCCTTATCTTTTTTCATATACATATTCGCTGCTATAAAACCTTTGTATAACGCCTCTTTTATGTTATTGCCTATTCCTAAAACTTCTCCTGTAGATTTCATTTCTGGTCCTAAGCTTATTTCAACATTAGGAAGTTTTTGCGTTGAAAATACAGGCACTTTAACTGTTACAATTTCAGGTTCTTTATATATGTCTACCCCATATTTTAAGTTAGACAATTTTTCCCCAAGCATAACCTTAGTGGCAAGTTCCACTATTGGAACATTGCTTACTTTGCTTATATATGGAACAGTTCTACTTGCACGAGGATTTACTTCAATTACATATAGATTATTTTTAAACTCTATAAATTGGATATTTATCATACCATGTACACCAATTGCTAATGCAAGTTTTTTAGTATATTCTAAAACCTTATCTTTTATTTCTTTTGTTATGTTTTGACTTGGATACATAGTTATACTATCGCCAGAGTGAACTCCAGCTCTTTCCAAGTGTTCCATAACTCCTGGAATCAACACCTCTTCGCCATCACATATTGCATCTACTTCAATTTCACGTCCTAACATATATTTATCTATAAGTACAGGATTTTTGCTGTTTGATATAAATGCATTTTCTAAATAATATTTTAATTCACTTTCATTATATGTTATTTCCATACCCTGTCCACCAAGAACATATGATGGTCTTACAAGTACTGGATATTCTAGCAATTCAGCTTCTTTTAAACCCTCTTTTACAGACCATACTGCTTTTCCTTTTGGTCTTTGTATGTTAAGTTCTTCTAAAAGTTCTTCAAATTTTTCTCTATCTTCTGCCATATCTATTTGTTCTGCAGTTGTACCTAATATCTTAATATTCTTTTCCTTTAAGAATCCTGCAAGTTTAATAGCTGTTTGTCCTCCAAACTGAAGTATTACTCCATATGGATTTTCTTTATCAATTATGCTTAATACATCTTCTTCTGTTAGTGGCTCAAAGTATAATTTATCGGATATATTAAAATCTGTACTAACAGTTTCTGGATTATTGTTTATTATTATAGTTTCCACACCTAGTTTTTTAAGTGCTATAACACTATGACAAGAAGAATAATCAAACTCTATACCTTGTCCAATTCTTATTGGGCCTGAACCTATAACTATAATTTTTTTTCTATTACTTACTACTACCTCATCATACTCATCATAAGTTGAGTAGTAATATGGTGACACTGCATCAAACTCCCCACTACAAGTATCTACCATTTTATAAACCGGCTTTATATTCCAAAGATTTCTTAAACTATATATATCATTTGGTCTGCATTCTAACATTTTTGCTATTGCCTTATCTGAAAAACCATTTTTCTTAAGCTTTAAAAGCCATTCTTTGTTTAAATCTTCTATTTTTGATTTTTTAAGTTTCTCTTCTTCATCTATTATATTTTTTATCTTGGCTACAAAAAACTTGTCTATTCCTGTTATCTCACAAACTTTATCTATCATATAATTTCTTCTTAACATTTCTGCTAAAACAAATATTCTCTCATCATCAGCGCTTATTACTTTTACTTTTAACTCATCTAAACTTAAATCTTCAAGTACTTTATGTTCTAATGAAAATTTCTTTATTTCAGATGAGCGTATTCCCTTTAGTAGCGCCGATTCAAAATTGCTTCCTATAGCCATTACTTCCCCTGTTGCCATCATTTTTGTACCTAGTTTTTTATTTGCACTTTTGAACTTATCAAAAGGCCATTTTGGTATTTTTACTACCACATAATCTAAAGATGGTTCAAAGCAAGCAAATGTCTTTTTTGTAACTGCATTTTTTATTTCATCTAATGCATATCCCAAAGAAATTTTAGCAGCTACCTTAGCAATTGGATATCCAGTAGCCTTTGATGCTAATGCTGAACTTCTACTAACCCTTGGATTTATTTCTATTACTGCATACTCAAAACTTTTTGGATTTAATGCAAACTGAACATTACAGCCACCTTCAATCCCTATTTTGTTAATAATATTTATAGATGAT
Organism: Clostridium sp. CTA-19; assembly: GCF_054767855.1. Classification (NCBI taxonomy): domain Bacteria; kingdom Bacillati; phylum Bacillota; class Clostridia; order Eubacteriales; family Clostridiaceae; genus Clostridium; species Clostridium sp. CTA-19. The sequence goes on from NZ_BAAABH010000050.1 coordinate 7,019, forward strand.
GTTCTAAGCATCTGATACTCTTTATCACTTAATGTTTGACTTGGTGCTACAACAATACTATCCCCTGTATGTATTCCTACTGGATCTATATTTTCCATGTTACAAACTGTTATACAATTTCCATAACTATCCCTTATAACTTCATACTCTATTTCTTTCCACCCTTTAATACTTTTTTCTAAGAGTACTTGTCCTATAGTACTTTGCTCTAATCCGCTTGTAAGAATTACTTTTAACATATCTTCATCATCAGCAATTCCCCCACCAGACCCACCTAATGTATATGCTGGTCTTACTATTACTGGATATCCAATTTTATTTGCAAATTTCATACCACTTTCTATATCCGTAATAATTTCACTTTCTATAACAGGTTCATCTATATCATTCATAACCTGTCTAAAAAGCTCTCTATCTTCACCTTTTTTAATTGATTCTATTGAAGTTCCTATTATATTAACATTATACTTTTCAAGTATCCCAGCTTCACATAAGTCTACCGCTAAATTTAATCCAGTTTGTCCACCCATACCTGCAATTAATGAATCTGGTCTTTCCTTTGCTATGACCTTTTCTACAAACTCTAAAGTTAATGGCTCTATATATACTTTATCTGCCACTTCTTTATCTGTCATTATTGTAGCTGGATTAGAGTTTATTAGTACAACTTCTACTCCCTCTTCCTTTAAAGCTTCACAAGCTTGTGTTCCAGAATAATCAAATTCAGCTGCTTGTCCTATAATTATTGGACCTGAACCTATAACTAACACTTTTTTTATATCTTTATTTAATGGCATAATAACAACCTCCAACTTTCTTTCATTTTAACTAGAATTCGACTTTGCATTTATAACATTTTTAAGAATTTATCAAATATATAACTTGCATCATGTGGTCCTGGTGATGCTTCTGGATGATATTGAACACTAAATATTGGGAAAATCTTGTGTCTCATTCCTTCACAGGTTCCATCATTTACACTTACATGAGTCATAACCATATCCTTTGGTAACTTTTCAACCATATATCCATGATTTTGTGATGTTATGTGTATCTTATTCTCCTCTAAATCTTTAACTGGATGATTACAACCTCTATGTCCAAATTTCAATCTTCCAGTTTTTCCACCTAAAGTTAAAGCTAATAATTGATGTCCAAGACATATACCTACTATCGGTTTCTTGCCTACTATCATCTTAAGATTTTCAATAACCTCTACTAAATCTTCTGGGTCTCCAGGCCCATTGGATAAAAATATACCATCTGGATTTATATTTAATATTTCTTTATAAGATGTAAAAGCTGGTAATACCGTTAACTTACAATCTCTTTTTTTAAAACTTCTTAAAATGTTTTCTTTGATTCCAAAATCTAAAACAGCTATATGTTTCCCATTTCCCTCTATTACATATGGCTCTTTTGTTGTTACATTTCTTACTGCATCTTTATTGGAAAAGTTATTAAGTCTTTCTTCTATTTCTTCAACTTTTAAATTTTCAAGTGTTATTATGCCTTTCATTGTTCCATTATCTCTTAAAATTTTTGTTAATGCTCTTGTATCTATTCCCTCTAAAGCCATTATTTTATTTTGTTTTAAGTAATTTTCTAAATTCATTTCACATCTAAAATTACTTGGTTCACTACAAAGTTCTCTAACTATAAACCCTTTAACTTTTGGAGTTTTAGATTCTAAATCTTCTAAATTCACACCATAATTTCCTATCAAAGGATAAGTCATAGTAACTATCTGCCCATGATAAGACGGATCTGTTAAAACTTCTTGATATCCAGTCATTCCTGTATTAAAAACTACCTCTCCAACTGTATCCTCTAAATATCCTAAAGCTTTTCCTTCAAAAGTAATTCCATTTTCAAGTATTAGTTTAGCTTTCATGTTAACCCTCCTAGTATTTCTTTAACTATTTTTATACTATTTAAATATAAGTAGTAGCGAAATACACCTAAGGTTAGGATTAATTAAATTTACCATTTGTAACTTTTTAAAAAGTAACTATTAATATGTGCACCTATTTTTAACTACCTAAATTTTATTGTTACTCTTTGGAAAATATTAAGCACTTTATGCTCTCTTTGGATTTTTGCCAATAAAAAAGGATTAATAAAAGAAATTTCTTTTATTAATCCTGTAATTCCAAAGTATATTAATCTAGCCTTAAACTATGCAACAATTAGACATAGCTATACTATATCCTCAAATTGCACTAACATACTCCTTACTGGCCTCACAGGACCAATTTAAAGTGTATTTCAAACCCTAAAAATATTATTCTATTTGTATTGATTTTAGTTTAAAATATAATATTTGTCAATAATTTTCAAAAACTTTTTTAAATTATTCTTCACTTTCCTTATCTTCTACATATTCTAGTATATCTCCTGGAGTGCAATCTAAAGCCTTGCATATTGCCTCTAATGTTGAAAATCTGATAGCTTTTGCCTTATTAGTTTTTAATATAGATAAATTAGCATTAGTTATATTAATTTCTTCTGCTAAATCTTTTAATGAAACTTTTCTTTTAGCCATCATAACATCTAAATTAACTATTATAGCCATATTCTTCTCCTTATATCGTTAAATCATTTTCCTCCTTAATTCTCTTCCCTTCTTTAAATACATGTGATAAATATATATTTGTTAAACCTATTATAAAAAATATAACTGATGTTGTTTTTAATGATGTTTCTTTTAAAGCAACAATATCAAAACCGCTTTCATTAAAAAAATTACTTATTTCTTCTATCATAGATAAAAATATCATACCATATCCTAATTTTTTAAAATTATTACTATTTTTTATTGAAAATATTGTATAAATATTACATTCTACTATTTCAGCTAAATTATAGGCTAAAAAAGTATAATCACCAGCTTGTAAAACACATAAAACAAGACAAACCATTTCACCTGTAGATTTAATAGTTCCTAAATTAACAAGAATACCTACTGTCCAAAACAATGTAAATATAGTCATAAAATAAAATGCACTGCGTAAAATAAATAAAACATATTTTTGACTCTTTATTTCTTTCATAAATTAACCCTCACAAACCTCAATTTTATATTGTTAAATCATTTTCTTCCTTAATTCTCTTTCCTTCTTTAAAAACATATGATAAATATATATTGGTTAAACCTATTATAAAAAATATAATTGATGGTGCTTTTAATGACCTGTTTCCATATGATAAAATATGAAAATGACCCCCTGTAGAAAAATTAAGTATTCCTTCTATTATTGATAAAAATATCATACCATATCCTAATTTTTTAAAATTATTACCATTTTCCACTGAAAATATTGTATAAATATCACATTTTACTATCTTTATCAAAACATAAGATAAAAAAGCATAATTTACCATCATTAAAACTTTCAAAATAATTTTAATAGAATCATTGTCATGAGCAGATAAGTACTTAAAATCTTTAACTATAAACACTATTGTTAAACAACTTATAGTAAAAAATGCAATATATAAAATAAATAATATACATTTTTGACTTTTTATTTTTTTCTTCATTATATCCACCTCATAAACCTCAATTTTATATTATTAAATCATTTTCTTCCTTAATTCTTTTTCCTTCTTTAAAAACATGTGCTAAATATATATTTGTTAAACCTATTATAAAAAAAACAATTGCTGCTGGCTTTATTGCTATTCCATTAAATTCAATGTATGTCTGTGCTGAAATATTTGTCATTTCTTCAGCTAAAGCTAACACTATCATACCATAACCTAATTTTTTAAAATTCTTTACATTATTCACCGAAAAAATTCCATTTAAATTACAATTTACTATCTTTATTAATATATAAGATAAAAAAGTATAATCAAATAAAATTATAACAAAAAATAATATGTCCATTTTTTCACTTATAAGGATAGGATCACCTATCATCCTTATAAACTCTACTATCATCATTATTGTCATTATTGCCATACTAAAACAAACTAAAGATAATAATGCTACAATGCATCCTCGAATTTTTATTTCTTTCATAATTTTACCCCTCCATAAATAACCTTTTAATGACCCTTAACTTTATTTTACCACATTTTATTTCTTTTTCAATAATAAATTATTGAAAAACAATAAATTATTATTGAAAAAGAAATAAAAGAGTTATCTAAAATAAAATTTTAGATAACTCTTTTATAAGATTTTATATCTCTTTAATTACTAATTTTGATTTTCCTGTATTTTGACTCACTTGCAAATGTTCTACAAATCGTATATTATATTTGACATTTTCTAAGTTTTTTTCTTTTAAAAAAGCATGTAGTTGATATTCTAATTCTTCCTTCTTTAATTGTCTATTACCTATACTTTCATAAATGCACCTTAATTCAAAATAATTTAAACTTTTTTGTACAAATTGATATTTACTTATACCTCTTACATTTAAATCATCTAAAAATAAGGGATGAAGAAAATCCCTTTTCCCTCTTTCATTAACAAACCACATAATTTCTTCATTTCTCCCCATTATCTTTCTTATATAAGTATAAGGAAGATCCCCATCTCCCTCCTTATTAAATCCATAAACTACATCACTTAATCTATATCTAATAAGTGGAAAAGCTTTATTATAAAGTGGAGTTATAATAAGGTGATTCTCATCATCTATCTCTACATAATTTAAATCATCATAAAGATACATTCTTTTTTCATTATTACTTCTAGCACCTATAAAAATAGACTCAGTACATCCATAGTAATCTATTATATCTGCTCCAAAAACCTTTTTATATATTTCAATACATTCTCTTGTTAGTGGCTCCCCTCCTGTAATTATCTTTTTAGGTGTTATATTTATTTTTCCTTGTTCTTTTAATTCTGCTACAAGATTTAAACAGGATGGATAACCTGATAAATAATTAGGATTATAGTTTCTTATTAAATCTATCCACTGATTTAAAGGTTTTTGAGCATTTATTATACGACTTTTACATTTATATTCCTCCATACCAAACAAAGCAAGAGCAGTACATGCATATCCTCCTCCAACAGGAGCTATATACAAGTTTTTTAAAGGTATATCAGATAACCCTAACTTTACATTTCCACCTCTCATAGTCAATCTTATAAAGTTAGCTGACAACATTCTAAGTGCTCTTTTATCATATATAAAATTTGTAGGAATACCTGTGGTACCAGAAGTATGCACAATGTATCTATCTTTAATTCTTAATAATAATTTTTCACTAGCTAAAATTTTATCAATTTCTTTCTTATCAATCTTTTTTACAGATATATCATAAAAATTTTCCCTAATTTGTTGTTTTGTAATTATTGGTATATCTTTTATTAAAATATCATCAAGATCTTTATACATTATTCCTTTTGATAAATATAATTTTTTATAAAAATCACTATTTTTATAAGCATATTTTAATATTTTTCTAAAATTTTCTTCACTATATCTTAAAATTTCTTCTCTAGATAAACTATTATGCTTATATAGTTCTCTTCCATGTTTAGCTAAATCTACTAGCATAAAATTCACTCCCACTAATGTAATAAAACGTTAACTTATAAGTCTGCTTTAACTCATTGATATAAATTTTTCAGATACAAAAGCGTATACAAACTTGAATATAATTCAAATTACATTAAAATATCTAAAATTAAATTCAAGCTTTTTTTACTATAGGATTCCAAGTTAAGTTCTAAAATTATTCATTTATCAAATGAGAAAACTCAAATTAATATTTTATCAATAACTAACAGATTATTTTAGTTAAAAGTTAAGAGTGAATAATTCTTAACTAAATATATTTGCACTTATTTTTCTCAACTGATAACAAAAATTTGATGAATAAATTTAAATTGGAGCTTGTTTCCCTATATTAATTAAATTTTTAATTATATTATTATTATATAAATCTTGTAATAATTTGTTAAATTTATTTCATTTGTAATATGAAATAAAAACAATATATCCACTGCTCAATTAATTAATTGAGCAGTGGATATATTGTTTAATCTCTTCACCTCTCACTGTAAAGCCTTGGCCTTTTGAACAAAATATAGATGATGATGTATATTCACCATCACTATTCTTATTATAATTAATTTTTTTAATTACTTCTTCACTATTATGGCAAACATCATATCCATCAAATGCAAGACTTATTCTACCTCTTCCCTTTGTATAGGAAATAAATTCTTTTGGATAGTTCATAAAAGTAGCTACTGGTATTCTTCCTGTTATTATGTTACTTTCTATAGAAGTACTTTTTAATTGAAAATTACCATTTAACTTTTGAACATCTGATATAACTCTTCCAGTATGCTCTAAACTTATTTCTATTTTAAATCTATAATATGGTTCTAACAATATACAATGAGCATCTTCTAATGCATACCTTAACGCTCTAAGTGTAGCTTCTCTAAAATCTCCACCAGAAGTATGTTTGTTGTGTGCTCGTCCTGTTAATAAAGTAACTTTTAAATCTGTTATTTCTGATCCTGTTAATATTCCTTTATGTTTTTTTTCATATATATGTGTCTTTACTAAATTCTGATTTCCTATAGTTAAATCATCTGCATGGCAAGTATTTTTAAATTCTATTCCACTACCCCTTTCACCTTTTTCTATCTTTAAATGTATTTCTGCATAATGACCTAAAGGTTCAAAGTGACCATATCCTATGGCTGTTGATTCTACGGTTTCCTTATATAAAATCTCACAATCACCAAACTCAACTTCTATATTAAATCGTTCTTTTAAAACGTCTTTTAATATTTCTAGTTGTATATATCCCATAATATGAGTTTGTATTTCTTTTAACTTTTCATTATACACTATCATTAAATTGGGGTCTTCACATTCTAAAATTCTAAAATATTTTAAAACTTCTCTTTCATCCAAACTTTTATCATATATTACTTTAGAAGTTAAAGTAGGAATCATTTTAAAGTTTGTTTTCTTTAAAACTTCCCCTACTCCATCACCAGGCAGTAACCCTTTTGGACCTACAACTGCAAAGATTTCACCAGCTACAGCCTTATCTACGGTTTTAAATTTTTCACCGTTGTAAATTCTTATTTGATTTACCTTTTCATAAATTTTATCATTATCTGCATTTATATATTTAAGTTCATCTTTTATTTTTAAACTTCCTTGTAATGCTTTTATATAGGTTATTTTGGTTCCATCATCATCATGCCTAACTTTGTATACTCTACCAGCAAAATCTTTATCCACTAAAAACTCACTATATGTTAGAATATCTATGTTTTCCATAAATTCTTTAATCCCCTTATTATAAAGTGCTGAACCAGACATACAGGGATGAATATTGCATTTTTTTGTTTCATCTTTTATAAAATTAACCCATAAATTTTTTTCATAATTGTCTTCTAAGTATAATTCTAATAAATTTTCATCCTTTGCTCCTATCTCTTCAATAAGTTCACAGTCCAACGGTTCTTTTAATGAATTATTAAGATAAATAACTTCTCCATCACAAACTTCCCTAATTTTATTTATTACTTTTAAAACATTTGCACCATCTCTATCTTCTTTATTAATAAAAAAGAAGGTGGGAACTTTATACTGTTTAAGTAATTCACATACAGTTTCTGTATGACCTTGAACACCTTCTACTGCACTTACTATTACCACAGCATAATCCATAATTTGAACTGCCCTTTCCATTTCTGTAGAAAAATCTACATGCCCTGGAGTGTCTACTAAATAATAAGTAGAATCATTATAATAAAATGTAGCTTCATTTGAGAATACTGTTATTCCTCTTTTTTTCTCAATGTTATGATTATCTAAAAAAGAATTTTTATGATCAACTCTTCCTCTCTCTTTAATTACTTTTGTATTATATAATAATTGCTCACAAAAAGTTGTCTTTCCTGCATCAACATGCGCTAATATTCCAATTGTCTTATACATAATTTTTACTCCTAATAAACTTTTTTATTGCCAATTTATTATATCACAATCCTTTATTTTATATTTATACTTCATACAATACAACAAATTACTTACTTATTGATACTATCCATATTTTTCTCTTTGTATTACTTGCCACTAAAGATATTAGTATTGATTGGCAAGGACATCCTTTGTCAGACACTTATATCTGCAGAACTGCTAAAAAATAATGAACCATCCTACTTAAATTTCAGCTGGTTCATTTCATCTTTTCACTAAATTATTTAGATTATGCAGCTAATAATTATAGTACTATTATTCATTATTAACCAATCATCTTTTTATACGACTAGTTTACCCTTTATTATGCATTATACTTTTTTAATACATCGATATCATTCTCATCTAGAACAGTCTTTAACTCATCTTTCTCCAAAATAGCCATATAACCACTTGGCAATGCTAGAGTTTTAATTATTGATGGTCTAATCTTTAATAATTGATATGCATAATACGCTTCTAACTCATCAGTAGCAATTGTTTCATCAACTGGACCAATATACC
>NZ_BAAABH010000051.1:0-16272 GCF_054767855.1 Clostridium sp. CTA-19
GGAAATGGTAATGCCAGGAGATCACATCGACATGAACGTTGAATTAATAACTCAAGTAGCAATGGATGAGGGATTAAGATTCGCGATCAGAGAAGGTGGAAGAACTGTAGGATCAGGAGTTGTTACTTCAATAGTTAAGTAATAATAAAAAGAAATCACCATAATAGGACTGGGTTTCTAACCTAGTCCTTTTAAAAGGCATTTTGAATAAAAAGGCCAAAATGAATAAAAAATGAAAAAACAGAAATACTTACCAAAGATAAAGCTACTAACTAATTTGTTGACATATTTAAAAACTTGTGATAAATTAATTGGGTAGTTAAAAATTCGGATTTTAATTTCTAATATAATAAAGACAATACGATTAAGTTTAAGATAAATCACTCGTGAATTAGGAGGTGTAGACTGTGAGAGTTAAAGTGACTTTAGCATGCACAGATTGCAAACAAAGAAACTACAATACAATGAAAAACAAGAAAAACAACCCAGACAGAATAGAAATGCAAAAATATTGCAAATTCTGCCACAAACATACACTTCATAAAGAAACAAAATAATTATACCTAATTAAAATTGGGGATGTGAAAAAAAGATGGCTAAGAATGTTGAAAAAAAGTCAAATACAAAAAAGAAGCGTTCAGGAGTCATTCAGTTTTTTGTAGACTTAAAAGCTGAGTTCAAAAGAGTAACTTGGCCTTCCAAGAAAGAAATTAAAAAAGCTTCTGGAGCAGTGATTAGCTTTTGTCTTCTTTATGTGATTCTAGTAGGTTTGTTGGATACTGGTTTCAATAACCTCTTTAAAATGTTCTTCAAATAATAGAAAAAGGGAGGTAGGGGATTGGTTTAATCAACCCCTGAAGTTATGACAGGAAAAGCTAAATGGTATGTTGTTCATACTTATTCTGGATATGAAAACAAAGTAAAAGCTAACCTTGAAAAAGCTATTGAAAATAGAAACCTTGAAGAGTTCATTCATGACATTCAAGTTCCTATGGAAGAACAAGTTGAAATCAAGGATGGCAAGAAAAAAGTAACTTACAAAAAAATATTCCCTGGATATGTAATGGTTAGAATGGTTATGACAGATGACTCTTGGTATATCGTAAGGAATACTAGAGGAGTTACAGGATTTGTTGGACCAGGATCAAAACCAGTGCCTCTAACAGAAGAAGAGGCAAAAAACATGGGAATTGTTGAAAAATCAATTTCTATAGATATAGAAGTTGGGGAGCAGGTAAAAATAGTATCTGGCCCATTTGCAGAATTTATGCTTTCTATACAAGAAATAAATATAGAGAAGCATAAAGTAAAAGGTCTAGTTGATATGTTTGGCAGGGAAACTCCTGTTGAACTTGATTTTAATCAAATAGAAAAAATGGATTAAGCTTATAAGATAAAATCTTAATATAGATTTATTCTTATTAAGTGGGAGGGCTTTTAAAGTCCGATTACCACAATATAGGAGGTGTAAACTCATGGCTAAGAAAATAACAGGAATGATAAAACTTCAACTTCCTGCAGGAAAAGCAACACCAGCACCACCAGTTGGACCAGCATTAGGACAACATGGTGTTAATATCATGGGATTCTGTAAGGAGTTTAACGCAAAAACTGCTGATAAGGCTGGATTAATAATACCAGTAGTAATTACTGTATTCCAAGACAGATCATTCAGCTTCATACTAAAAACTCCACCAGCAGCAGTTCTTTTAAAGAAAGCAGCTGGAATCGAGAGTGGTTCAGGCGTACCTAACAGAACAAAAGTTGCTACAGTAACTGCAGCTCAAGTTAGAGAAATAGCTGAATTAAAGATGCCAGATTTAAACGCTGCATCAGTAGAAACTGCTATGAGCATGATAGCTGGAACAGCTAGAAGCATGGGAATAACAGTAGAAGAATAATTCGATTTTTAAATTAGTGGGAGGCAAAAACCGTTAATACCACAAAGGAGGATAGCAATATGGGAAAAAACTACATAGAGAGTGCTAAATTAGTAGAAAGAAACACTCTATATACACCATCAGAAGCTATGGAGCTTGCGATAAAAACATCAAAAGCAAAATTTGATGAGACAATAGAAGTTCACGTAAGACTTGGTGTTGACCCAAGACATGCGGATCAACAAGTTAGAGGAGCAGTTGTTCTACCTCATGGAACTGGTAAAACAGTTAGAGTTTTAGTTTTCGCTAAAGGCGATAAAGCTAAAGAGGCAGAAGCAGCAGGCGCAGACTTCGTTGGAGCAGAAGAATTAGTAGAGAAAATCCAAAAAGAAAACTGGTTTGGATTTGATGTAGTTGTTGCTACACCAGATATGATGGGAGTAGTAGGAAGATTAGGAAGAGTATTAGGACCAAAAGGATTAATGCCAAACCCTAAATCTGGAACAGTTACATTTGATGTTACTAAAGCTTTAGCTGACATTAAAGCTGGTAAAGTTGAATACAGAGTAGACAAAACTGCTATAATACACGTTGGAGTAGGTAAAAAATCTTTTGGAGAAGCTAAATTACAAGAGAACTTCACTACTTTAATGGATGCAGTAGTAAAAGCAAAACCAGCTGCAGCAAAAGGACAATATATAAAATCAGTTACAGTAGCAAGCACAATGGGTCCTGGAATTAAAATCAACCCAGCAAAAGTTACTGAATAATTTTAAAAAATATATTGACTAGTTGCAACAAGTATGTTAGAATCTTAAAAGTTGAATATAATAAATATTCCGTAGACAGTAGGTGCCTTTGGCGTAACAGATTAACCTACCGAGGGTTCTAATAGAACGTGATGATTTTATTGGTCTCTTCGTATGTTTGCGGGGAGACTTTTAATTTTAAATAAACAGTGAAAGCTGTGAGGAGGTGGACACACAGTGCAAAGCAAAAACAGAGCATTAAAAGAAGCAAAAGTTGCTGAAATAAAAGAAAAATTAGAAAAAGCTCAAGGCGTTATACTAAGTGAATATCAAGGATTAACAGTTGAGCAAGACACAGAATTAAGAAAGAATTTAAGAGAAGCTGGTGTTGAGTATAAAGTTTACAAAAACACATTAGTAGCATTAGCTGCTAAAGAGCTAGGAATAGAAGGATTAGAAACATACCTTCAAGGACCTGTATCAATAGCATTTGGTTATGAGGATCCAACAGCTCCAGCAAGAATATTAAATGATTTCGCAAAAGCTAACAAAAAGCTACAATTAAAAGCTGGAGTAGTTCAAGGCGAATTATTTGATGGAGATAAAGTTAAAGAGCTTGCTTCAATACCACCAAGAGAGGTATTACTTGCAAAACTTCTTGGAAGTTTCAAAGCTCCATTATCAAACTTAGCGTACTTATTAACTGCTATAGCAGATAAAAAAGAAGAAACAGCTGAGTAAGAATATACAAACAAAACACTATAACAAAGATAAAAAAAGAAAGATAAATTTCGGAGGTGCATTTAAAATGACAAAAGAGCAAATAATAGAAGCTATAAAAGAAATGAGCGTTTTAGAATTAAATGAATTAGTTAAAGCTTGTGAAGAAGAATTCGGAGTAAGCGCAGCTGCACCAGTTGCAGTAGCAGGAGCAGCAGTTGCAGGAGCAGCAGCAGAAGAAAAAACTGAATTTGAAGTAGTTCTAGCAAGTACTGGAGCTAACAAAATAAAAGTTATAAAAGCAGTTAGAGAAATAACTGGATTAGGATTAAAAGAAGCTAAAGAAATAGTTGATGGAGCTCCTAAAACATTAAAAGAAGGCGTAAGCAAAAACGAAGCTGAAGAAATGAAAGCTAAATTAGAAGAAGTTGGAGCAGCTGTAGAAGTAAAATAGTTGCAACATTAACAAAAAAAGGAGTACTTTCATAGTGCTCCTTTTTTCATCTAAAGCTTGACTTTAGGTTGAAAATGTGATAAAATAATTCAATGCGAAAGTAATTAGACAGTTTAAGTTATGTAATTAATTGTAGAAAAAAGAAGAAATATATATATGTGAATAAAAATTCTACAATTGGTTATAATAGCATGATGAAAAAGTGTGAAGTCCGAAAACACAAAGTCCTAGGGGATAGTGGGTTTTTGGGTTATTTTAGTTTATACAAGGGGTGAAAGCTGATGGTACATCCTGTCAAAAATGGAAAAAGAACAAGAATGAGTTTTGCTCGAGTAGGCGATAAGGCAAACATGCCTAATCTAATTGAGGTTCAATTAGATTCATACAATTGGTTTTTAAAAGAAGGTTTACAAGAAGTATTTGAAGACATTAATCCAATTCAAGATTATACAGGAAATTTAGCCTTAGAATTTGTTGGCTATAAGCTTGATTTTGATAACATCAAATACAGCGTAGAACAATGCAAAGAAAGAGATACAACTTATGCAGCACCACTAAAAGTAAAAGTTAGATTACGTAATAATGAGACTGGAGAAATAAAAGAACAAGATGTCTTCATGGGAGATTTCCCATTAATGACGGAACAAGGAACTTTTGTTATAAATGGTGCAGAAAGAGTTATTGTAAGCCAGCTTGTTAGATCACCAGGTGTCTACTATAACTATTCAGTTGATAAAACTGGTAAAAAGTTATTTACATCTACTGTTATACCAAACAGAGGTGCATGGCTAGAATACGAAACAGACTCAAATGACATTATATATGTAAGAATTGATAAAACTAGAAAAATACCAATAACAGTTCTTGCAAGAGTAATGATGCACTATGGTAGTGATGCTGAAATATTAGATTTCTTTGGTGAAGAAGAAAGATTAAAAGCTACTATAGAAAAAGATAATACTAAAGATAGAAATGAAGCATTATTAGAGATTTATAAAAGATTGAGACCGGGTGAACCACCAACTGTTGACAGTGCTATTTCATTGATAGATTCATTATTCTTTGATGCAAAAAGATATGATTTATCTAGAGTTGGAAGATATAAATTCAACAAAAAGTTAGCTATTCATTTAAGAATCGCTAATCAAATAGCTGCTGAAAACATAGTAAACCCTTCAACTGGCGAAATAATAGTTGAAAAAGGGGAAAAAATTGACAGAGATGTTGCGCTAGATATTCAAAATTTAGGAATAAACTCTGTTGACATATTAGTAGAAGACAAAGTTTTAAGAATAATAGGAAACCACTTTGTTGATATAACTAAACATGTAGACTTTGATGTTAAGGAATTAAATATAAGAGAATTAGTTCACTATCCAACACTTAAAGAAATCTTAGATAATAACAGTGATGAAGATAGTATAAAAGAAAAAATCAAAGCAAACATAAACAAATTAATACCTAAACATATAATCAAAGATGACATATATGCAACAATAAGTTATGAGTTAGGTTTAGCTTATGCAATTGGATATGTAGATGATATAGATCATTTAGGAAATAGAAGATTAAGATCAGTAGGAGAATTATTACAAAACCAATTTAGAATTGGACTTTCAAGAATGGAAAGAGTTGTTAAAGAAAGAATGACAATTCAAGACCAGGAAGTAATAACTCCACAGGCATTAATTAACATAAGACCAGTGGTTGCATCTATAAAAGAATTCTTTGGTAGTTCACAGTTATCACAGTTCATGGATCAAACAAACCCATTATCCGAATTAACACATAAGAGAAGATTATCTGCATTAGGACCAGGAGGACTTTCAAGAGAAAGAGCTGGTTTTGAAGTAAGAGACGTTCACTATTCACATTACGGAAGAATGTGTCCAATAGAAACTCCAGAGGGTCCTAATATAGGACTTATAAACTCATTAGCTACTTATGCTAAAGTTAATGAATATGGATTTATAGAGACTCCATTTAGAGTTATAGATAAGAAAACTGGAGTAATTACAGATGAAATAAGATACATGACTGCTGATGAAGAAGATAACTATATAGTTGCTCAAGCGAATGAACCAATTGGAGAAGACAATATATTCGTAGATAAAAAGGTAACAGTTAGAGCGAAAGCTGAGGTTATAGTTGTTCCAAGAGAAGAAGCTGATTTAGTTGATATTTCTCCAAGACAAATAGTTTCAGTTGCTACAGCAATGATTCCATTCTTAGAGAATGATGACGCATCAAGAGCACTGATGGGATCAAACATGCAACGTCAGGCAGTTCCACTATTAAGAACACAAGCGCCTGTTGTTGGTACAGGAATAGAATTTAAAGCTGCTGTAGATTCTGGAGTATTACCAAAAGCTAGAAATGCTGGAACAGTAATTTACGTGAGTGCAAATGAAATTAGAGTAAAAAGAGATGAAGATGGCGGAATGGATTCTTATAAACTTCTTAAGTTTAAAAGATCTAACCAAGGTACTTGTATAAACCAAAGACCTATAGTTGATAAAGGTGAAAAGGTTGATAAAGGTACAGTACTTGCAGATGGTCCGTCTACGGATTTAGGAGAAATAGCTTTAGGAAAGAACATACGTATAGGATTTATAACTTGGGAAGGTTATAACTACGAGGATGCTATGTTAATTTCAGAAGAATTAGTAAGAGAAGATATATTTACTTCAGTTCACATAGAAGAGTATGAAGCAGAAGCTAGAGATACAAAGCTAGGACCTGAAGAAATAACAAGAGATATACCAAATGTAGGTGAAGAAGCGCTTAAAGATATCGACGAAAGAGGTATCATAAGAATAGGTGCTGAAGTAAGATCTGGAGATATATTAGTAGGTAAAGTAACTCCAAAAGGAGAAACTGAACTAACTGCTGAAGAAAGATTATTAAGAGCTATATTTGGAGAAAAAGCAAGAGAAGTTAGAGATACATCTTTAAGAGTACCACATGGTGAAGCTGGAATTATAGTAGATGTGAAAGTATTTACGAAAGAGAACTCAGATGAGTTACCTCCTGGAGTAAATCAATTAGTAAGATGCTATATAGCACAAAAAAGAAAAATATCTGTCGGAGATAAAATGGCGGGAAGACACGGTAACAAAGGTGTTATTTCAAGAGTTTTACCAGAAGAAGATATGCCGTTCTTACCAGATGGTAGACCACTACAAATATGCTTAAACCCATTAGGGGTTCCTTCTCGTATGAACATTGGTCAGGTACTAGAAGTTCATTTAGGATGGGCAGCTAGTGAATTAGGTTGGCATATAGCAACACCAGTATTTGATGGTGCATTAGATAGTGATATAGAAGATTGCTTAGAAAAAGCAGGATATAATAGAGATGGAAAAACAGTTTTACATGATGGTAGAACTGGAGAAGCCTTTGATAGTAGAGTTACAGTTGGATACATGTATATATTAAAACTGCATCACTTAGTTGATGACAAAATACATGCTAGATCAACAGGTCCATACTCATTAGTTACTCAACAACCACTAGGTGGTAAGGCTCAATTCGGAGGACAAAGATTTGGAGAGATGGAAGTTTGGGCACTTGAAGCATACGGTTCAGCGCATACACTTCAAGAAATCTTAACAGTTAAGTCAGACGATGTTGTAGGAAGAGTTAAAACTTATGAAGCAATAGTTAAAGGTGAAAATATATCTGAGCCAGGAATACCTGAATCATTCAAAGTTCTTATAAAAGAATTACAAGCACTTTGTTTAGATGTAAAACTTTTAAATGACTCACAAGAAGAGATCAGATTAAAAGAAGCTGCAGAAGAAGAATTAGAAGACTTAGAAGTTAATATAGAGGGTACTGAGGAACAAACTCCAAAAGAACCTGAAAAAGAATATATAGAACCAATAGAAGAAGAAGTAGAAGCAGAAGAAGAAGTAGAGATAGAATATGAAAATTTACCTCTAGATTTTTCTGATGACGTAATAGAAATAAATGATTTCAATGATGAACACTAAAAATTGAAGGGAGGATGTACCCTTGGTTGAATTAAATAATTTTGAAGCAATACAAATTGGTCTTGCTTCTCCAGAACAGATAAGAGAGTGGTCTAGAGGAGAGGTAAAAAAACCTGAAACAATTAATTATAGAACATTAAAACCAGAAAAAGATGGTCTATTCTGTGAAAGAATATTTGGACCTATGAAAGACTGGGAATGTCATTGTGGAAAATATAAAAGAGTAAGATATAAAGGGATAGTTTGTGACAGATGTGGAGTTGAAGTTACAAAAGCTAAAGTAAGACGTGAGAGAATGGGGCATGTAGAACTTGCTGCCCCTGTATCACACATTTGGTACTTCAAAGGAATTCCATCTAGAATGGGATTAATTCTAGATATGTCACCAAGATCACTAGAAAAAGTATTATATTTTGCTTCATATGTAGTATTAGATGCAAAGGATACTCCATTAGAGAAAAAGCAAATATTAACTGAAAAAGATTTTAGAGAAGCTGTTGACAAATACGGATATGATGGATTTGTAGCAGGAATGGGAGCAGAATCTGTAAAAAGACTTCTGCAAGACATAGATTTAGAACAGTTATCTTTAGAATTAAAAGAAGAATTGAAAACTAGTAGTGGTCAAAAGAAAGTTAGAACTATTAGAAGATTAGATGTTGTAGAATCTTTTAGAAAATCTAGCAATAAACCTGAGTGGATGATTATAGATGTAATACCTGTAATACCGCCAGATTTAAGACCTATGGTTCAATTAGATGGTGGAAGATTTGCTACATCAGATTTAAATGACTTATATAGAAGAGTTATAAATAGAAATAATAGACTTAAAAAACTTTTAGATTTAGGAGCTCCAGACATAATTGTAAGAAATGAAAAAAGAATGTTACAAGAAGCTGTAGATGCTCTTATAGATAATGGTAGAAGAGGTAGACCTGTTACAGGACCAGGAAATAGACCGTTAAAATCTTTATCAGATATGTTAAAAGGTAAACAAGGAAGATTTAGACAAAACTTACTTGGAAAACGTGTTGACTATTCTGGACGTTCAGTTATCGTTGTAGGACCTGAATTAAAAATGTACCAATGTGGTCTTCCAAAAGAAATGGCATTAGAATTATTTAAGCCATTTGTTATGAAAAAGCTAACAGAAAGTGGAATCGCACATAATATTAAAAGTGCTAAAAGAATGGTTGAAAGAGTAATGCCTCAAGTATGGGATGTACTAGAAGAAGTAATAGTAGACCATCCAGTATTACTAAACCGTGCTCCAACTCTACACAGACTTGGAATACAAGCATTCCAACCAGTTCTAGTTGAAGGAAGAGCTATAAAACTTCATCCATTAGTTTGTACAGCATATAACGCTGACTTTGATGGAGACCAAATGGCTGTTCACGTTCCGCTATCAGTTGAGGCTCAAGCAGAAGCAAGATTCTTAATGTTAGCTGCACATAATATATTAAAACCATCTGATGGTAAACCAGTATGTGTACCTACTCAGGATATGGTTCTAGGATCATATTACTTAACTTTAGACAAAGATGGTGCTAAAGGTGAAGGAAGAATGTTCTCTTCACCAGAAGAAGTTTATATGGCATATCAATGCAAAGATATAGATATACATGCTAAAATAAAAGTTAGACTTTCTAAAATCAAAGATGGTGAATTAGTTAGTGGAATCATTGATACTACACCAGGTAAGTTATTATTTAATGAATCTATACCTCAAGATTTAGGATTCGTTGATAGAAGTTTACCTGAAAATGAGTTCAAACTAGAAATTGATTTCTTAGCAAGTAAGAAAAATCTAGGAAAAATTATAGATAAGTGCTATTTAAAATATGGCGCTACAGAAACATCTAAAATGCTTGATAACATAAAAGCTAGAGGATATCACTTCTCATCTATAGGAGCGATTACAGTTGCTACATCAGATATGGAAGTTCCAGAAGCTAAAAAAGCATTGCTTAAAGAAGCAGATGAAACAGTTGACAAAATTGAAAAAATGTACAGAAGAGGATTCATATCTGAAGATGAAAGATATAACAGAGTTATAGATAAGTGGACTAAGACTACTGAAGATATAGCGAATGCCTTAATGGACAGCTTAGATAAATTCAATCCTATAGCTATGATGGCAGATTCAGGAGCCAGGGGTTCTAAGAGTCAGATCAAACAGCTTGCAGGTATGAGAGGTCTTATGGCTAATCCATCAGGTAAGATTATAGAACTTCCTATCAGAGCGTCATTCAGAGAAGGTCTAGACGTACTTCAATACTTTATTTCAACTCACGGAGCTAGAAAAGGTAACGCCGATACAGCTCTTAAAACAGCTGACTCAGGATACTTAACAAGAAGACTTGTTGATGTAAGTCAAGATGTTATAGTAAGACACGAGGATTGCGGAACTCATGAAGGATTCGAAGTAAGTGAAATAAAAGAAGGTAGCGAAGTAATAGAATCATTAAGTGAAAGACTTACAGGTAGATATAGTGCAGAGGATATAATTGATCCAAAAACTGGAGAGATTATAGTTCCAAACGATACTTATATGGATATTCATCTTGCTGAAAGAGTTGAAAAAGCAGGAGTGAAGAAAGTAAAAATAAGATCTGTATTCACATGTAAAGCAAAAATAGGAGTATGTTGTAAGTGTTATGGTATGAACATGGCAACAGCTCAAAAGATAAATATAGGAGAAGCAGTTGGTATAATTGCAGCTCAATCAATTGGTGAACCAG
This sequence comes from Clostridium sp. CTA-19, assembly GCF_054767855.1. Classification (NCBI taxonomy): domain Bacteria; kingdom Bacillati; phylum Bacillota; class Clostridia; order Eubacteriales; family Clostridiaceae; genus Clostridium; species Clostridium sp. CTA-19. Next base: position 10,543 of record NZ_BAAABH010000051.1, read on the forward strand.
GAACACAGCTTACAATGAGAACATTCCATACAGGGGGAGTTGCCGGAGCGGATATCACTCAAGGTCTTCCAAGGGTTGAAGAGCTATTTGAAGCTAGAAAACCAAAAGGATTAGCTATCGTAAGTGATGTAGCTGGTGAAGCAAGAATAGAAGAAACAAAGAAGAAGAGAACTGTTATAGTTGTTGCAAATGATGGCGAAGAATTCAGCTATGATATACCATTTGGATCTAGAGTAAAAGTTGCTAATGGTGAATTCATTGGAGCTGGAGACGAGATAACAGAAGGTTCAGTTAACCCACATGATATCATAAGAATTAAAGGTGTTAATGGAGTTAAAAACTATCTTCTTTCTGAAGTTCAAAAGGTTTATAGATTACAAGGTGTTGATATCAACGATAAACACTTAGAAGTAGTTGTAAGACAAATGACAAGAAAAGTTAAAATAGAAGAATCTGGAGATACTGAGTTATTACCAGGTACAATGATAGATATGTTTGATTTCGAAGCAGCTAATGAAAAAGTATTAGCTGAAGGTGGAGTACCAGCAGAAGGTAAAATAACACTACTAGGAATTACTAAAGCTGCCTTAGCTACAGATTCCTTCTTATCAGCAGCATCATTCCAAGAAACTACAAGAGTTCTTACAGATGCAGCGATAAAAGGAAAAGTAGATCCATTAGTTGGATTAAAAGAAAATGTAATTATAGGTAAGTTAATTCCAGCTGGAACTGGTATGAATCGTTACAGAACTATTAAAATATCTACAGAAAATGAAACAGAAGAAAAAAATGAAGAAAATTTAGAAGCCTAACAGAATAAAAGTAAGAATATATTTTATTGACAGTATAGGCCTAAGGTGATAAAATACAGAATGTGTGATTTTATGAAAGGTTACACTAGTATATGAGGGGTGAAAATATGGTAAGCAGACTTACAGGCGAAAAAGTTGTTGGAATTAAGCAAACAACTAAAGCATTAAAAGCTAAGCAAGGTAAAATATTGTATATAGCAAAAGATGTAGATCCAAAGATTGCAAACCCTATTTTAGAGTTAGCAAAAGCTAATTACCTGCAGATTGAGTATGTTGAAACAATGAAAGATTTAGGGAAACTATGCTCTATAGATGTTTCAGCGGCCACTGCGCTCATATTATAATAATTGTTATTAGATATTTAATATAAATATATCTATATCATCATACATTAGTACTTGGTATTAGTGTATGATGTTTAGATAGATATACTATTAGAAATTAATAGTATGCTAAAATATAGGAGGTGAAATAATGCCAACAATCAGCCAATTAGTTAGAAAAGGAAGAAAATCTTTAGCAACTAAATCAACTGCACCAGCATTAAAAGAGTGTCCACAAAAAAGAGGAGTTTGTACAGTAGTTAAAACAACAACTCCAAAAAAACCAAACTCAGCTTTAAGAAAAATTGCAAGAGTTAGACTTACAAATGGATATGAAGTTACTGCTTACATCGGTGGAGTTGGACACAACTTACAAGAGCATAGTGTTGTTCTTATAAGAGGTGGAAGAGTTAAAGACTTACCAGGGGTAAGATACCACATAGTAAGAGGAGCTCTAGATTCAGCAGGAGTTGCAAACAGATTACAATCAAGATCTAAGTATGGTGCTAAGAAACCAAAACAAAAATAATTGGTTTCAATTGATTGAGCTAAGAGGTGCGATGCCTTCGGCATTTATATAGATTATACATACATTAATTTAAATAAATTTAGTTGAAGCAGAGTGCTTTGCGGTAGAAATATCGAGTACCTATGAGTTAATTTTAAATTGTTAAGGAGGGAAGAAAAGTGCCAAGAAAAGGATTTATAGCAAAAAGAGATGTATTACCAGATCCAGTTTATAATTCAAAAGTTGTTACTAAGTTAATAAACAATGTTATGGAAGATGGTAAAAAGGGAGTAGCACAAAAAATATGCTACGACGCATTTGAAATAATAAAAGAAAAAACTGGCAAAGAAGCTTTAGAAGTTTTCGAAGAAGCAATGAACAATATAATGCCATTATTAGAGGTTAAAGCAAGAAGAATAGGTGGAGCTACTTACCAAGTGCCTATCGAAGTTAGAACTGAAAGAAGACAAACATTAGGACTAAGATGGTTATTAATGGCTTGTGAAAAAAGAGGCGAAAAGTACATGAGAGAGAGACTTGCAAACGAGTTAATCGACGCTTCAAATAACACAGGAGTAGCTGTTAAAAAGAGAGAAGATACTCATAAGATGGCAGAAGCTAATAAAGCTTTCGCTCATTACAGATATTAATATTGAAACTGTTTTGGCTCTGCCAAAACAGTTTTGTCAAATTTTAAAATCACTCGTTGAGAGGAGGAAACAAACGTGGCTAGACAATATGAATTAGAAAAATTTCGTAATATCGGAATAATGGCTCATATAGATGCTGGTAAAACAACAACAACAGAGCGTATATTATTCTACACAGGAAGAACTCACAAAATAGGAGAGACTCACGAAGGTGGAGCTACAATGGACTGGATGGTTCAAGAGCAAGAGAGAGGTATAACAATTACTTCTGCAGCAACAATGTGCTTTTGGAGAGATCACGTAATAAACATCATAGATACACCAGGACACGTAGATTTTACAGTTGAGGTTGAAAGATCTCTAAGAGTTCTTGATGGAGCTGTATGTGTATTCTGTGCAAAGGGAGGGGTTGAACCTCAATCTGAAACTGTTTGGAGACAGGCAGATAAGTACAGTGTACCAAGAATGGCATATGTAAACAAAATGGATATAATGGGTGCTGACTTCTTCAGAGTTGTAAGCATGATGAGAGATAGATTACATTGTAATGCAGTGCCAATACAATTACCAATAGGAAAAGAAGAAAACTTTGCTGGAATAATTGACTTATTAAAAAATAAGGCAGAAATCTACAAAGATGATCTTGGAAGAGAAATCGAAGAAACTGACGTTCCAGAAGATATGAAAGAATTAGCTGAAGAGTATAGAGCTGCTTTAATAGAAGCTATTGCAGAACTTGATGAAGAGTTAATGATGAAATACCTTGACGGAGAAGAGTTAACTATAGAAGAGTTAAAAGTTGCTTTAAGAAAAGGTGTATGCAACAATGAAATCGTTCCAGTAATGTGTGGATCATCTTACAAAAACAAAGGTGTTCAAATGATGATTGATGCTTCTGTTGATTACATGCCATCACCACTTGATGTACCATCTATAAAAGGTACAGATGCTGTAACTAATGAAGAAGTTGAAAGACATGCAAATGATGATGAACCATTAGCTGCGTTAGCATTCAAAATAGCTACTGACCCATTTGTTGGTAAATTAGCATTCACTAGAGTTTACTCAGGAGTAATGGAAAGTGGTACATATGTATTAAATGCTAATAAAGGCAAAAAAGAAAGAATCGGAAGACTTGTTAAAATGCATGCTAATGCAAGAGAAGAAGTTAACGAATTAAGAGCAGGAGATTTAGGTGCTGTTATAGGACTTAAAATGACAACTACAGGAGATACATTGTGTTCAGAAGACTCTCCAGTTATTCTAGAAAACATGGAATTCCCAGAGCCAGTTATAGAAGTTGCTATAGAACCAAAATCAAAAGCAAGCCAAGAAAAAATGGGAATATCTTTAGCAAAACTTTCAGAAGAGGATCCAACATTTAAAACTTGGACTAATCATGATACAGGACAGACAATAATAGCAGGTATGGGAGAGCTTCACTTAGAAATCATCGTTGATAGACTTCAAAGAGAATTCAAAGTTGAGTGTAACGTAGGTAAGCCTCAAGTTGCTTATAAAGAAACAATCAGAAAAGAAGTTAAAGCTGAAGGTAAATTCGTTAGACAATCAGGTGGACGTGGACAATACGGTCATGCTGTAATAGAATTAATACCTCACAAAGGAGAATATGAATTCGAAAATGCTGTTGTTGGAGGATCAGTACCAAAAGAGTACGTAGGACCTATCGATAACGGAATTAGAGAAGCTTCTGAAGCTGGTATTCTTGGAGGATTCCCAGTTCTTAACTTCAAAGTAAGATTAGTTGACGGATCATACCATGATGTTGACTCATCTGAAATGGCATTCAAAATTGCTGGATCTATGGCATTCAAAAATGCTATGGCTAAAGCAGAGCCAGCAATACTTGAACCAATAATGAGAGTTGAAGTAGTTATACCAGAAGAGTACATGGGAGACGTTATGGGAGACATAAACTCTAGAAGAGGTAGAATAGAGGGAATGGAAGCTCAAAACGGAGCTCAAACAATAAAAGCAATGGTACCACTATCAGAAATGTTCGGATATGCAACAACTTTAAGATCTAGAAGTCAAGGTAGAGGTAACTACAGTATGGAATTCGCTGCTTATGAAGAAGTTCCAAAAAGCTTACAAGAGCAAATCATAGGAAAAAAATAATAAATCTTTAAGATTTATAAAATAATATATATAATACTTTAAAGTATATAAATTGCATTTACATTGTTAAATGTAAATGCAGTTATGATCGATCGAAATTAATACATTTTTAAAATGTTAAACTTAATGGATTTAATTAAGGAGGAATTAGAAATGGCAAAAGCAAAATTTGAAAGAAGTAAACCGCACGTTAACATAGGAACTATAGGACACGTTGACCACGGTAAAACAACATTAACAGCTGCAATCACAACAGTATTAGCAAACAGAGGATTCGCAGAGGCATTTAAATATGACGAATGAGTATGAAACAGATGCAAGACACTATGCACACGTTGACTGTCCAGGACATGCTGACTATGTTAAGAACATGATCACAGGAGCAGCACAAATGGATGGAGCTATCTTAGTTGTATCAGCAGCAGATGGTCCAATGCCACAAACAAGAGAGCACATACTACTAGCATCAAGAGTTGGAGTACAATACATAGTAGTATTCTTAAACAAAGCAGATATGGTAGATGATCCAGAATTAYTAGAATTAGTTGAAATGGAAATCAGAGAGCTATTAAGCGAATATGACTTCCCAGGAGATGATATTCCAGTAGTAACAGGATCAGCATTAAAAGCATTAGAAAACCCAACAGATGAAGCAGCAACAGCATGCATCATGGAATTAATGGGACACGTAGATGAATACATTCCAACACCAGAAAGAGCTACAGATAAAGCATTCTTAATGCCAGTAGAGGACGTATTCACAATAACAGGAAGAGGAACAGTAGCAACAGGAAGAGTTGAAGCTGGAATTCTTAAAGTTGGAGACGAAGTTGAAGTAGTAGGATTAAGCGAAGAGAAAAGAAAAACTGTATGTACAGGAGTTGAGATGTTCAGAAAACTTCTAGATCAAGCAGAAGCAGGAGATAACATCGGAGCTTTATTAAGAGGAATACAAAGAACTGACATCCAAAGAGGTCAAGTATTAACTCAACCAGGAACAGTAAATCCACACAAAAAATTCGTAGGTCAAGTATATGTACTTAAAAAAGAAGAAGGCGGAAGACATACACCATTCTTCGATGGATACAGACCACAATTTTACTTCAGAACAACTGATGTAACAGGATCAATCAAATTACCAGACGGAATGGAAATGGTAATGCCAGGAGATCACATCGACATGAACGTTGAATTAATAACTCAAGTAGCAATGGATGAGGGATTAAGATTCGCGATCAGAGAAGGTGGAAGAACTGTAGGATCAGGAGTTGTTACTTCAATAGTTAAGTAATAATAAA
>NZ_BAAABH010000052.1:0-15098 GCF_054767855.1 Clostridium sp. CTA-19
ACGGGTGACTGTGTGGGAGGGTAGGTTGTTGCCAGGTAAGTATGGTTCACTAGCTCAGTCGGTAGAGCACATGACTTTTAATCATGGTGTCCGGGGTTCGATTCCCCGGTGAGCCACCAAATCGTAGTATTTATACTACGATTTTTTTTATATAAAAATATTAACATATACACAAATGAAAATAATAGAAGTGGACAGAATAATTAATAACTATATAGATTGTGGATAAAATATTATAGGAGGTGAAATTTAGTAAAGGAAAACCTTTTCTTTACTAAAAATATATGAATTTTATAATAGATAGATTTGAAGGAGAGTTTGCTGTTTGTGAAAAATCAGATAGAAATATGGTTAATATAAAGATAAAAAATCTTCCAAAGAACGCTAGAGAGGGAGATGTTATAATATTAAAAAATGATATTTTTCATATAGACATAGAGGAAACGATAAAGCGTAGAAAGGAGATAGAGGAATTAAGTAGGGATTTATGGAATGAGTAAATTATAATATACTTAATTATATATAATAATGATTATAAAAAATGATATTCTAAAAGTAGAATTTGTTAAAAGGCCAAATAGATTTCAAGGGTATGTAATTATTCATGGAAAAGAGGAATTAGTTCATGTTCCTAATACGGGAAGATGTAAAGAAATTCTTATACCTGGATGTGATGTAATTTTAAGAAAAGAAGACAATCCTAGTAGAAAAACTAAGTATGACCTTATTGCTGCGTATAAAGAAGGAAAATTAATAAATATAGATTCTCATATTCCAAATAAAGTTGTAGAAGAAGCTCTTAATTTAAAAAAAATTGATAAATTAAAAGAATATAACATAATACAAAGAGAAAAAACATTTGGAAAAAGCAGATTCGATTTTAAATTAAGTAAAGATACAGGAGAAGAGTATTATTTAGAAGTTAAAGGTGTAACATTAGAAGAAAACGGACATTCAAAGTTTCCAGATGCTCCTACAGAAAGAGGAACTAAACATTTATTGGAGTTGGTTGATGTAATTAATAGTGGCAGAGGTGCAGGGGTATTATTTTTAATACAAATGGATAATATGAAGACTTTTACTTCCAATGATGATACTGATGAGAAATTTGGAAAAGCTTTAAGATATGCTAAAGATAAAGGAGTAGATATTTTTGCATATCAATGTAAGGTTAGTGAAAATAGTATAGAACTATATGAGACGGTTAAAATTATAATTTAGTGATTTTATAGTATAATAAAAAATCGTGGTATCACGATTTTTTAATTTAGTCTTATTAAATTTATAGTTAATATATTATTAGTATAATTTATAGATATTTCATCAGTCATCATTCCTACTAAAGAAAGTTCTGAGTTTGTATCATCGCCACCATTTAGTAACCAATAGTATTCCTCTATTTCTGGTTTTCTAGGTGTAGATAGCAGAAAGTACATTTTATCTATAGATTCTTTTGACAAGTCGTCTATTTCACTAGCTAAGTTTATTACAACTCTATCACTTAATTTAGAAAAATTAACGTTTACATTTTTGCATCCTATATTAAGACAATATAACATTATTTCATTTATAATTCGCATGTTTCTTTGATTAATATGTTTCATTACTCATTATACTCCTTTTTAAATGCAGTTATGAGAGGTACTAAAATTATTGCTACAAATCCAGCGGCAAATCCATTATGATATAAATTCATTCCTCCATGTAAGTATCCTATATTCATCACCATAAATATATGCATAAATCCGGCTATAATACCATAGGGCCATCCAAAATTTCCGGCTATAGGACAAAGTGCAGTACTAAAAAGCATTCCTAATATCATACCAGGAGAGTTTAAATCCCAGATGCTTAAATAGGCACCTAATAAAGCTCCAATTATAACTGGAAATATATTTTTAGGATGTTTGCCAAAAGAACCAAAACCAGCTACAGTAAAAATTCCAGATAGAGTTGCACCATTTAAATCACCTTTGATTAATAATACAAAAATAGTAGCAAGTAATCCTAAAATTCCTATATTAAGATAAGTAATTGAAGGACCTAAAATTGAGTAAAAATCTGTGACTAGTTTTCCGGAATACTTAAATATGCAAGGATAATTTTTAAATACATTTTTATCACTAATATATGATACTATAATAATAGTAGTAAATACAAATATTAAAAATATTAGCAAAATTAAATTGTTGCCTGCTGACCATAATAATTTTTTTTCAAAGTTCATGCCAATAGCAGTGAATAGAGAGGCTAGAGCAGTTCCTAAAAGACCTCCAGCAAGACCAACATTAGCAAGACTATATCCTTGATGTAAGTGTACGGTATAAGAAGCCATTGGTGGAAGTATAAAACCTAGTAAACTACTTATACTTAAAGATATTACAATTGATAGTAAATTAGGAAATATATCAGAAAACATTAGAAATGTTACTGTTGGAGCTAATGTTGTTCCGAATAACATTATAACCACGAAGTTAGAAAATGGTGTTTTTTGATATTTAGAATATAACCATACACCAAAGACGATTGGCCATATGTTAACTATATTCTTACCAAATAATGAAAAGCCGGCAGTGGTTAGTAAACCTGCTATTATAGGACCAGTTGGCTCTATTTTTAGGTGTAGTAATAATAAAGTTAAAGTTAACATTACAAAGGCTGAATTTAAAAATGAAGGTCCTAAACCAGATAAAGCTATGTAATCAGTTATTAATATATCAGATTCCATGACTATTTTAGTTAATCCATTAAATAATTCAATTGGAGGTTCTAAAAGTAAAGATATAAAAAATAATACAAAGCAATATGAAATGATGAGAAAATAGGGCAAATATTTTGAATTTTTAAAAGTTACTATAATATGTCCCCCCTTAGATAGATATTTTATGTTTATAGTATAGCATGTACATATATTTTAAAGCTATAATTTTTATTTAAAATTATTGTATTACAATGATATATAATATATATTATATATATTAATCATATTTTATAAACGGTAAAGGAGAAAAGTTATGAGAAAATTTGTACCAGAATTTAAAGGATTATTAAGAAGCCATATGATTGAGTTACCTAGAGCAATTAGAGATGCTAGTGGAATTATTATATTTGGTAAAAGGCTAAAATCCTTTGTTTTTTCAACTGACGTAGCAATAATAAGGAATACAAATGCAGATGCAGTTATTGCAGTATATCCTTTTACTCCTCAACCGAGAATAACAGAAGCATTGTTATTAGCATCTGATGTTCCCGTATTTTGTGGAGTTGGTGGATCTATTACCACAGGAAAAAGAATAATCAACTTAGCTTTAGATGCTGAATTTAAAGGTGCTATGGGTGTTGTTGTTAACTCATCTACGCCAAATGAAGTAATACAGCAAATGCGAGAAACAATAGATATACCTATAATTGTTACTGTTGTTTCAGAATATGAAGACATAGAAGGAAGAATAAATTCAGGAACTACTATATTAAATGTATCTGGAGCTAAAAGAACAGCACATATTGTAAGAAAAATAAGAGAGAAGTATCCAGAGTTCCCAATTATGGCAACTGGTGGACCGACAGAAGAAAGTATTAAAGAGACAATAGAAGCAGGTGCGAATGCTATATCATATACACCACCATTTACTGGAGAAATATTAAATGAAATAATGGTTGCTCATAGAAAGAGATATAAATTACAAGAAAATGAGGAGCAACAATAATGGGTGCAGATATTGTTGTTTTTAACTGTAAAAAGTGTCCTGAGTACATAAATAAAAATTGTAATGGTATGGAGAGTAATTGTATGTGTAGAAATTGTCCAAGAAATCTAGGACAGTGTATAATAACTAAATATTGTAGGGAAACTGAATCAATTATAGAAGTGGAAAATTAGCAGAATTTTTTAATACTGCTAATTTTTTTTCGCAAAAATACAAATACTATAGTAAAATAAGCTCTAATTTAAATCTATTCATGAATTAAAGGTAATGTTAAGCAGTTGATTACTATTGAGGGTATACCAAAAGTTAAAAAGCAAATTTGGAACCCTATATAAAAATTTTAATTAATATTTATATGATAAGGAGAATTTATTATGATTAGTAATGAAGTAAAAATGAGAGTTGCACAAAATTGTCATGGTTATAGCTGTAGACATACATATTCACTTATGAGTTTTGTTGAATCTAGTCAAAGCTGTAGTACATGCAAAAATTATGTAAGAGGAAAATGTATTAAGGATCTATTTGATGATGTTTATAGCAAAATAAGGGTAAATTAATAATAAATAGATATATAGACAACTATTTGATTTCTTAATTGTTTAGAATATTTTATAAATTTGCAATATTTCAACTTGAAGAAAATTATTCCAAATGATAGAATTATATTGATTTTAGATATACTTAAAATTAAAGGGGACTATATAATTTATTAAATTTTGGAGGGGTTATAATGCATAAAAGATTATTTATACCTGGACCAGTAGATGTAGCACCAGATGTGCTAGAAAAAATGTCTATGCCGATGATAGGACATAGAAGTAAGGAAGCTTCAAGAATTCAAAGAACTATAAGTGAATATATGAGAAAAATATTTAATACAAAAGAAGAAATACTTCTTTCTACAAGTTCAGGAAGTGGTTTAATGGAAGGGGCCGTTAGATCATGTACTGCTAAAAGAGCAGCTATTTTTTCAATAGGAGCTTTTGGAAATAGATGGTATGATATGGCTATATCAAATAATGTTCCAGCAGATAAATTTGAGGTTGAATGGGGAAAACCAACTACACCAGAACAAGTTGATGAAGTTTTAGCTACAGGAAAGTATGACTTAATAACAGTTACTCATAATGAAACTTCTACAGGAGTAATGAATCCTTTAGATGAAATTGGAAACGTTGTAAAGAAATATCCTAATGTAGTATTTTGCTTAGATACAGTAAGCTCAGCTGCAGGTACAGAATTAAAAGTGGATGAGTGGGGAGTAGACATATGTATTGCATCCACACAAAAAGCTATAGGACTTCCTCCAGGAATGTCTGTTTGTACGTTTTCACAAAAAGCAGTAGAAAGAGCTAAAGAAGTTCCAAACAGAGGAATGTACTTAGATTTATTATCATTATATAATTATATCCAAAAGAAAGATTATCAATATCCTTCAACTCCATCACTATCACACATGTTTGCACTTGAATACCAACTAGATAAAATTATAAATAAAGAAGGATTAGAAAATAGATATAAAAGACATATAGAAGGCGGAGAAATTGTTAGAAATTGGGCTAGAAAACATTTTGAAATATTCCCAGATGAAAATTATATGTCTAACACATTAACTAATGTGAAAAATACAAGAAATATAGATGTAGCTGCATTAAATAAAGCTTTAGGAGAAAGAGGATATCAAATATCTAATGGATATGGAAAACTTAAAGATAAAACTTTCAGAATAGCTCATATGGCAGAAACTACACCAGAAGAAGTAAAAGAATTATTAAAGGTAATAGATGAAATTTTAGGACTTAACTAAAAAATAATAGATAATTAAGAATGTAACTTGCTATAACATAGTGAATAAACTTAAAATTATAAAGCTTATTATAATGCTATTTAATTTAAGTATATAATCACTCTTTGGGGTGTCTTAAATTTACAGTATAAAAGACATCAGTATGTATTAGCTATAATTTATTTTAAATTATAGCTAATACAATGCAGATACATTCTTAATTTATTATGGTATATATAAGGAAATAAGCTTATATTTAAGTTATTTATCAAATCTTTGTTATTAGTTGATAAAAATAAGTACAACTGTAGTTAGTTAATAGTTAAAAGAAAGCTATTAACTAACAGTAAAATATTAATTTTAAATCTTCTTATTTGGTAAATGGCTAGCTTTAAAGTTTAGTTTAGAGCACTATAGTTGGATGAAAGTTATATTTAAATTGTTTGGGGAAGTAATTTAAGTATATGTCCAATGTTTAGGAATCTAAAAATATATAAGTATGATTTTGAAATAGATAGGAATAAAAAGTAAATTTGGGGGGCTATAAAATGATAAGAATATTAGTTACTGATGGTATGTCAGCTTCAGCTGTTAAGGATTTAAAGGAAAAAGGGTTTGACGTTGTTGAACAGTTTTATGAACCAGAAGAACTTGGAAATGCTCTAAAAGAATTTGATGTAGTAGTTGTAAGAAGTGCTACAAAAGTTAGAAAACCAATAATAGATAAAGCTTTAGAAACTGGAAAATTAAAACTTATAATTCGTGGTGGTGTAGGTGTTGATAATATAGATGTGGATTATGCGAAGGAAAAAGGAATAACTGTTAGAAATACACCAAATGCTAGTAGTGCATCAGTAGCAGAATTAGCGCTGGCTCATATGTTTGCAATAGCAAGATTTATTTCACTATCTAATGTATCTATGAGAGAAGGTAAGTGGGATAAGAAAAAATATAAAGGAACAGAAATATCAGGCAAAACTTTAGGATTAATTGGTTTTGGAAGAATAGCTAAAGAATTGGCTAAAAGAGCTGAAGCCTTAGGTATGAAAGTACTTTATAATAATAGAAGAGGTAAGTTAGACGGTTACGATAGCTATGAGTATTGCACATTAGAGGAATTATTACAAAAATCAGATTATGTATCACTTCATATACCAAGTCAAGGTGGAAAAGCTGTAATAGGTGAAAACGAATTCAAGTTAATGAAAAAAACTGCTTATTTGATAAACTGTGCAAGAGGTGGAGTAGTTTGTGAAAAAGCTTTAATAGAAGCTTTAAATAATGAAGTTATAGCTGGTGCAGGAATAGATGTTTACGAAGAGGAGCCAACTAAAAATACAGATTTAATAAATCATCCAAAAGTTTCTGTTACACCTCATATAGGAGCATCAACAAAAGAGGCTCAACAAAGAATCGGGGAAGAAATAGTAACTATAATAACAGAAATTTTTAAATAAAGAGGGGGAATCTACCTATGGCAATAGTAAAATCATTTAAAGCGATAAGACCAAGAAAAGATTTAGTAGATAAAGTTGCTGCATTACCATACGATGTCATGAATACACAAGAAGCAAGAGAAATGGTAAAATCTAATCCATATTCTTTTTTGCATGTAGATAAAGCACAAATCGATTTAAATCCAAGTACAAATCAGTATGATAAAGTTGTATATGAAAAGGCAAGAGATAATCTTTATGGGATGATTGATAAAAAAATATATATTCAAGATGCAGAAAAATCAATGTATATATATAGACAAGTAATGGATGGAAGAGAACAAACTGGTATAGTTGCATGTACATCTATAGATGATTATATGAATGATATAATAAAAAAACATGAGCATACTAGAGCGGAAAAGGAACAAGATAGAATAAATCATGTTGATTATTGTAATGCAAATACAGGTCCTATATTTTTAACATATAAAAATATAAAAGAAATAGATGAAATAGTTGAGATCTGGACTAAAAAAGAAGCTGAATATAATTTTGTATCAGAAGATGGTATTTCACATATAGTTTGGCTAATTGATGATAAAAATACAGTAGAAAAATTAGAAAATTTATATAAAGATGTTAAATATCTTTATATAGCAGATGGACATCATAGAGCAGCCTCTGCTGTAAAAGTGGGACAATTAAGAAGAAAAGAAAATCCAAATTATAATGGAAATGAGGAATTTAACTTTTTCTTATCTGTTATATTCCCATCAGAAGATTTATATATAATGGATTATAATAGAGTTGTTAAAGATTTAAATGGAAATTCTAAGGATGAATTTTTAAATAAGGTAAGTGAAAAATTTGAAATCAAACCTTGTGATATATGTGAGCCATATAAACCATCAGAAAAATGTACATTTGGTATGTATATAGATAAGAAATGGTACAAGCTTACAGCTAAAAAAGGTACTTATAATGAAAAAGATCCTGTAGATAGTTTAGATGTTTCTATATTACAAAATAATTTATTAAGACCAATACTTGCAATAGAAGATCCTAGAACAAGTGATAGAATTGATTTTGTTGGAGGCATAAGAGGCTTAAAAGAACTAGAAAAAAGAGTGGAAGAAGGAATGGTGGTAGCCTTTTCAATGTATCCAACTAGCATAATGGAACTTATGGATATAGCTGATGCAGGAAGAGTTATGCCACCTAAATCTACATGGTTTGAGCCTAAGTTAAGAAGTGGTATATTTGTTCATGAATTAAAATAAACTTTATATAAAGTAGTAGGAAATGTTAAGTTTAATTATTTTTTAGATAATTACTAACATTTCCTACTTTTTTATTTGATATTAATTTAATATTTATGTAAAATATAAAAAACTATTTAGTTATTAAGATTTAGGTAATAATAAAGAGTATAATTAAAAGGATTAAAATTAATATATAAAGGGAAGTGATTTTATGCCAGAACATTCATTATCAAGAACTGAAAGATTGATAGGATTTGAGGCTTTAAATAAGTTAAAAAATAGCACAATCATTATATTTGGAATAGGTGGAGTTGGGAGCTTTTCAACAGAGGCATTAGCAAGAAGTGGAGTTGGAACTCTTATATTAGTAGACAATGATGACATAAGCATAAGTAATATAAATAGACAAATTCATGCTACTTTTAAAACTGTAGGACAAAGTAAGGTAGAGACAATGAAAGAACGAATATTAGATATAAATCCTAATTGCAATGTAATAACTCATCAAACTTTTGTTACAAAGGAAAATATACCAGGTATAATAGGAGAAAATATAAACTATGTTATAGATGCAATAGATACAGTTACATCTAAAATAGATTTAATAGTATATTGTAACGAAAAAAACATACCGATAATAAGTTCAATGGGAACAGGTAATAAGTTAGACCCTGCTCAATTTAAAATTGCTGACATATATAAGACTAATGTATGTCCACTAGCTAAGGTTATGAGACGAGAATTAAAAAGAAGAGGAATTAAAAAGACAAAAGTTTTATTTTCAGAAGAGCTTCCTGTTACTCCGTTACCAGAAGAAGTAGAAGATATAACCAATGTTACTGATAATGATAAAGTAACAATAAGAAAAAGAGTAACACCAGCAAGTATAGGTTTCGTGCCACCAGTGGCAGGAATGATTATTGCTAGTGAGGTTGTAAAAGATATTATAAACGATTTATAAAAAATATTGATTATATTATAGTTTAATATAAAAATAAAACACTATCCCTTTGATAGTGTTTTATTTTTATTTACCATTCATTTAAATAACTATATAATGCAGGATATACATTGAAATTGTACATTAAGTTCATATATTCATCCATTGCTTCAGTATTTTCATCATATTTTTTTATAGCCTTAATCATAATATTTTTAGGTGTTTCAAGGGGAGATATGTATTCAACTACCGAAACATCGTAACCCTTAGCCTCAAGCAGTAATGATCTCATTCCATCAGTTAAGATATCGGCAAATCTTGTTTTAAAGACGCCATGTTTTAAAACAGATTTTAAAGGGTCATATTTATATTGAGATAGTAGTTCTTTGTGGCAGCATGGAACTGAGATTATAATATCAGAATCTAACTTTATACCTAAAGCTAAGGCCATATCTGTCGCTGTATCACAGGCATGAAGAGAGATAACAACATTAATATTTTTATCTGTTTTATAATCTTTTATATCAACAGCATGAAATTCCATATTTCTATAGCCAAGATTCTGGGCTATTTTTTTTGAACTATCTATAACTGACTTTGAATAGTCTAACCCAATAAAATGGCATTTTCTTTTTTTTACTTCTGTAAAATAATAATTAAGAACAAAAGAAAGATAAGATTTACCACAACCACAGTCTAAAATGTTTATAGTTTTGTTTCTAGGTAAATCATCTAATATCTCACTTAAAAGTTCAACATAATGGTCTATTTGATTATATTTTCTTACCTTATCATTTTTAATTTTACCATCTTTAGTCATTATGTTAATTTCTTTAAGTAGGGCATCTGCTTTTCCTACTTTTATATAGTAATCTCTGTTTAATAAGGTAGAAGTATTTCCAGGAAAATCATCTTTTTTAGATTTCTCATTAGATTCAATATCTTTTATTTGTGTATTTTTCATTGATACGTTCTTATTATCAGCAGTTATAGAAATAATTTCACCACGCTCACTATAAATAAGAGAAAGGCTATCATACCTTTCAGCTTCTTTTGTAATTGTATTAAAGAGTTCGGAGATAGAAATTTCATTAGTAACCCCATTGAAGTTATATTTTAATAAATTATTATCTATTTTTGCAACACCTTTAAAAGTTTTAAGCCCAGTACTATAAACTACATTAATATCTTTGAAGATAGATAAATTTTCAGCATATCTGTTTTCTAAGCCTACTAAAAATAATTTTAATTTAGATATATTAGATTTGTTCACTAAGATCAACCTTTCTATTTAAAATTTTCTATAAGATTATATTACTATAAAATGAAAATTTAAAGGATAATTTATTATTTGTTATTTAAAAATAATATATAATATTTGCTTAATAAATATATTATGTATTTTAACCTATATTTAGCTATTCAATCTAAATAGGTTATAATATATAATTAGTATTTGAAGGTGGTGATTTTTTGAAAAAGAAAAAGAACATATCTACCTTAATATTTATATTTATCACTATGCTTTTTGTTGCTGTTGCGGATAATGTAAAAGGGGTACTAGTGCCAGCATTTAAACAAAGTTTTTCGATAACAAATTCTAATATAGGTGATATATTTTTAATAGGTAGTATAGGTTATGTTTTATTTACTTACTTAGGTGGAATATTATGCGAAAAAATAGGACAAAAACGAACTTATGGATTAGGATTTTTAGTAGTAGTTTTGTCAGCATTTTTGTTTTATGTGTCTAGTGGGTATAAAATGCTATTGATATGCATATTTATATTGAATGTTGGAATTGCATTGATATGTATATCAATAAATACGTTAGTTCCAATGCTAGCCATAGGATTTCAAGCAGTAGCTATGAACTTAACTCATTTTTGTTATGGTGTAGGGTCTACATTAACACAAGCAGGAACAGGGGCTTTTTTAGCTAGAGGATTTAACTGGAGAAGCATTTATATTTTTATAGGTGTTTTATTTCTATTGGCATTTATAATATTTTTATTTATACAAATACCAGAGCCTAATGTAGATTATAAAGCTGTTAAAAAAGATGGTAAGGGAAGTATTAAAGTAGTTTTGAAAAATAAGATGTATTATTTTTATTCTATTGGTTTAGGTTTTTATGTGTTTGCCGAAGTTGCAACAGCTAACTGGTTAGTAAATTTTTTGCAAGAAACTTACAAATTTGATTATCAAAAGAGTACAATATATTTATCAATATTTTTTATATTATTAACTGTGGGAAGATTACTTGGTGGATTTGTAGCAGAAAAAGTAGGATATTTTAAAACGGTAATAATTTCTCTTAGTATTGCATTAGTTTTATATACTAGCAGTTTAATACTAGGTGAGAGAGGCATGTTTTTAATTTGTATATCAGGATTATTTTTTGCTATTACATTTCCAACTGTGGTAAGTACTATTGGTAATACCTTTAAAGAAAATGCTATATATATGTCTGGAATAATAATTACAACTTCAAGTACTATCAATATGTTACTAAATAAATTTATAGGAAATCTTAGTGATGTTATAGGTACTGAAAAAGCATTTTATTTAATACCAATTAGTTTAGTAATTTCCATAGCATTCTTGATTTTGACTTATAGAAATACAAAAACTTTAGTTTGAGGTAGGGATTTATGATGAATAAAAGTGCTTTAGTTGATTTGGTTGTAGCAAAAGGTAGAAATAAAGAATATACAATAAAAGATAGATTAGGAATAACAATTGGCAGAATATATATAATTGAAATTGATGAAGTTAATAAAAATTGTTTGTTTAGGCTAAAATTTTATAAAGAAAATAATAGCTATGAGTATATGTTAGATACTTTAAAGATTATGTTAAACATCTTATTTAATAATCATAAGGTAAATAAGGTAAATGTCTTATGTAGTGAAGAACTAGATACTAATGCATTTACAAATATAGGTTTTGAACTTGAAGGAATATTACAAGATAATATTATAAATAATTGTAATAAGTATGAATATGAACTTTTATTTGGTATAACAGAAAGTATGTATAAATCTCATTATATTAATTTAGGAACAAATTTAAAAGGTGTAAATATAAAATTAAAGGTATTAACTCCACAAGAAAGTAATGATTTATTAAATTATTATATAAGGAATAGGAAGTTTTTAACGCCTTTTGAACCATATAGAGATGAGGGATTCTACACTATAGAAAGTCAAAAACAAAGTTTGATAGAAAGTTACAAACAATTTATAAAAGGCGAATCAGCTCATTTTGGAATATATCTAAAAAATAAATTTATAGGAAGAATAAGAATTAACAATATTGTTATGGGTGTTTTTAAAAATGCATTTATAGGATATTCAATTGATGAAGAATACCAAGGAAAGGGTTATATGAAAGAGGCTGTAAGGCTTGCTATTGGATTTGCTTTTAAAGAACTAGGATTACATAGAATTGAAGCAAGTACAATGATAACAAATGAAAAATCGCAAGGTGTATTAAAGGCATGTGGTTTTGAGGAACTTGGTGTAAGTAAAAATTATCTATATATAAATGGAAAATGGCAAGATCATAAAATCTTCTACAAAAACAATAGGTAAGGGTTTACTTTAGTTATTGATAATAGTATCATTAAATTATATAACAAAATTAAAAATTAATTATCTTGTTAGGTGAGGTTACTGTATGAAAATACGCCACTGCCCAGAAATGTCCAGAGACGCCAATGGGTTAGCAGATACTATCGAATTAAGGTTTTATCTAATGTGGCTGAGAAGAACTCTACGTCTTACAGAGCTAAAACTCAACGTATTAAGGAAAATTAGATTTTAGAATTTTAAATATAGCTTTATTTTGATTTTAAATCTCTCTACTTAATAGGTTGAGGGATTTTTATTTTGTTTTAAAAATAAATTTTAGGAGGTGACTGCCATGGATGATGGAGCCAGTAGTTTTATTATAGGCAAATTGGTAATGGCTGCTATTCATGCAGTTACTAATAAATATATAAACAATTATAATATACTATTTAAAAGTTTATAATATATAGGTAAATAGTGTGAATAGCAGTACCTAAATAGGAGGTATTGCAAATGGAATTCAAAAAAATAGTAGAGCTAATAAGAAAAAATAAATTTGTTGAAGCGAAACATTTATTACAGAATGAAAATCCAGCAGATATAGCACAATTATTAGAAGAGTTAGATAGTGAAACTATGCTAATAGCATTTAGAATTTTATCTAAAGATTTAGCAGCAGAAGTATTTTCTTATATGAATAAAGAGGATATTCATTATATTATAGAAGCAATAAACGATGATGAACTTAGAATTATAATGGATAGGATTTTTTTAGATGATACTATAGATATTTTAGAAGAACTGCCTTCAAATGTTGTAAGTAGGGTTTTAAAAAACACTAAAGAAGGAAAGAGAAAACAAATTAATTCCTTTTTAAATTATCCTGAAAATTCAGCAGGAAGTATAATGACCATAGAGTATATGAGTCTAAAGAAAAAGATGACAGTAGAAGAGGCTATATCACATATAAAGAAAAATGGAATAGATAAAGAAACTATAGATACTTGTTATATAATTGATAAAGATAGAAAGTTACAAGGTGTTTTATCTATTAGACAGTTGATATTGAATGATGACTATACGCAAATAGAAGACATTATGAAAAGCAATGTGATTTATTGCAATACGCTAGAGGATCAGGAAGATGTTGCTGATAAGTTTAAAAAATATGACTTTACAGCAATGCCAGTAGTAGATAACGAAAAAAGATTAGTAGGAATAATTACGATAGATGATATAGTTGACATAATAGAACAGGAGAATACAGAAGATATTCAAAAAATGGCAGCTATGGAGCCATCAGAAGAAGAATATTTAGAAACTGGTGTTTTTAAACTAGCAAAAAATAGAATTATATGGCTGTTAATTCTTATGATTTCAGCTACATTTACAGGAGCTATAATACAAAAATATGATGATGTATTGCAATCAGTTGTAATTTTAGCAGCATTTATCCCTATGCTTATGGATACAGGTGGAAATGCAGGTTCTCAATCATCCACACTTATAATAAGAGGTTTAGCATTAGGTCAAATAGAAATGGGAGACGTTTTAAAAGTAATTTGGAAAGAAATTAGAGTTAGTTTAATAGTTGGTGTAATTTTATCCATTGTTAACTTCTTTAGAATATATTATTTACAAAAGGTTGGGTTAGCTATTTCAGCAACAGTTAGTATAACATTATTTTTTACTATTGTTATAGCAAAGGTAGTAGGTTGTGTATTACCAATAGTAGCAAAAAAATTAAAATTAGATCCAGCTATAATGGCTAGTCCATTAATAACAACAATAGTAGATGCATTATCATTAATTATTTATTTTGGAGTGGCTACTTTGTTACTAGGAATCTAAAGGTATATAGGTCATTTAACAATAGTATTTTATCCTATTGTTAAATGGCTTTTTTTAATACTTTAATCATAGAAAATAGTGAGAAAGTAATGAATATTTAAAATAAAAAAGGTATTTTTTATAAAAACAGTTATTTTTTATGAATACTGTACCAGGAGTGTCGATAAATGAATAATAGAGCATATGTAAAGTAAAATAAGTAAATGAAAAATAAATACAAGTAATAGTAATTTTAACAAAAAATAAATAGGATTAAAAAATATATAATAAATCTTGTCGCTGAGGCAAACAAGTAAGTAGCTCAAGCGATAAGGATTTAAACTTTAAAAGACACTTAAAAATTTTGAAAAAAGTTTTAAAAAAAGTGTTGACAAAAAAGTTAAAAGCTAGTAAAATAGTAAAAGTCGTCAGGTAATGACGAATTGGTCTTTGAAAATTAAACAGATAAATATAGGTAAAACCAGTTAATTCATTTGAGAATCTATTTTGTAGAGACTCACATCGGAAGATGTAAAAAAATTGACTATTATAGTCA
>NZ_BAAABH010000053.1:0-13784 GCF_054767855.1 Clostridium sp. CTA-19
TGGCTATTTTCTGGCTATTTTCTTCGTTTAAACTATAGATTCCACAATTGCTGTATTCCCATAACAAGTTAAGCAAAGAACCAGTACCCCTATTTGGATTTTGGTAAAATTTTAAAACAAGCAATTGCACCTAGTGTTGGCTCCATCACAAATGGGACTTTGTCAGTTAAGAGTTAAGAGTGAAAAGTTAAGAGTTGTGGTTATTACTACTCGCTTTGCTCCTAGTAATGCTAAACGTATTTTTATATAAATTTGCAAAGCAAATTATATTTATAGATTCCAAAGAAAGTGGTTACCACTTTCATCCTCAACTCTTAACTATTAATTCTTAACTTTTAACTATTTAAGGGACTGGCTAACTTTTTTATTTATATAACTAAATTATAAGAGCTACTATTTATTTTATGGAGTTATATTAGTCGTGCCTGTCCCATTTGTTACGGCTGTAAAATTAGATTTTAGTTTTTGTTTAGTTTGATCTCTCGAACCTAGAATTTACTCTCTTAAATTCAAAAGAAACTGGAATCCAGTTTCCTCCAACATTGTCAAATGTCAATTGTCCATTGTCAATTCCTAATTAATTGTCCTTTGTCCTTTGTCCATTATATAATTTGTTACGGTTGCAAAACTTAATTTTAACTTTTGTTAGTTTTATTTTTTAAACTTGTAATTTACGCCTTTAAATTATAAAAAAACTGGCTAATAGCCAGTTTTTTATAGTTAGAATTTATTTTAAAGCTTTATTTATTTGTTTAAAGCTTCTTTTACTACTTTTGTAACTAAGTCTTCATCTGCTATATATGGTATTGTTATATGGTCAGTTTCTTTATTGTCTTGGTTGTATTCCATTGATGTTTCTATTGAGTGTTCGTTTCTTGCCCATGCTCTTCTTGCTACGCCACCCATTACATCCCATGCCATAGCTGATTTTATTATTACATCTACTTCTTCACTTCCGTCAAGAACAAGTCCAAATCCACCATTTATAGATTTACCAATTCCTACACCACCACCGTTGTGAAGTGCTATTAAGCTCATTCCTCTTGCTGCATTTCCTGCAAAACATTGGACTGCCATATCTGCCATTATATTACTTCCATCTTTTATATTTGATGTTTCTCTAAATGGAGAATCAGTTCCGCTTACGTCATGATGATCACGTCCAAGCATTATTGGACCTACTATTCCTTCTCTTACCATTTTGTTAAACTCTAGTGCAATTTTCATTCTTCCACCAGCATCTTGGTATAGTATTCTTGCTTGAGTTCCAACTACCAATTTATTCTTTTCTGCATCTCTTATCCAGATGTAGTTATCTCTGTCTTGTCCTCTTCTATTTGGATCTATACATTCCATTGCTTTATGGTCTGTTTTTATTAAGTCTTCTTCTTTACCGCTTAAACATACCCATCTAAATGGTCCATATCCATAGTCAAATAGCATTGGTCCCATTATATCTTCAACATATGATGGATATATGAATCCGTCTTTTTCATTTACTCCATTTTTAGCTATGTCTTTTCCACCTGCATCATATACAGCTTTCATGAATGAGTTACCATAGTCAAAGAAGTAAACTCCTCTATCTACTAATATTTTTATTAATTCGTAGTGTTTTAGTAAAGTTTCATCTACTAATTTTTTGAATTTTTCTCTATCCTCTTTTAATAGTCTAGTTCTTTCTTCAAAACTTATTCCTACTGGAGCATATCCTCCATCATATGGAGCATGGCAAGATGTTTGGTCTGATAATAAATCTACTTTTACATTGTTATCTACCATGTATTGTAGTAAGTCAACTATGTTACCATGATATGCAATTGATATAGTTTCTTCTTTTGCAGCTTTTTCTTTAGCTACTTTTATTACTTCTTCAAGATTATCTGATGCCATTGCAACCCAACCTTGATCTAATCTTGTTTGTATTCTTGAATAGTCTACCTCTGCAACTATACCTACACCATTAGCTATTTCTATAGCTTTTGGTTGAGCTCCACTCATTCCACCAAGTCCTGATGTTACGAATATTTTTCCTCTTAAATCGCCATCATCAGCAACGCCTAATTTTAATCTTCCTGCATTTAGTAGTGTGTTAAATGTTCCATGAACTATTCCTTGTGGTCCTATATACATCCAACCACCAGCTGTCATTTGTCCATAGTTTGCCACTCCTAATTGAGTTGCTCTGTGGAAGTCATCACCGTTATCAAACATACCTATCATAAGTCCATTAGTTGTTATAACTCTTGGTGCTTTTTTTGAACTTCTGAATAATCCTAGTGGATGTCCACTTTCTACTACTAATGTTTGTTCTTCTGTGATATTTTCTAAGTATTTCATTATTAATCTGTATTGCATCCAGTTTTGACACACTTGTCCTGTTTCTCCATAAGTAACAAGTTCATATGGATATAATGCAACATCAAAATCTAAGTTATTATCTATCATTACTTGGAAGGCCTTACCTTGTAAGCATTTACCTTTATAGTTATCTATAGGCTTACCACTAAGTTTGCCTTCTGGTCTGAATCTATATCCATAAATTCTGCCTCTTGTAACAAGCTCTTCCATGAATTCTTTAGCCATTTGTTCATGGTATTTCTCCGGTATATATCTCAAAGCATTTTTAACAGCAAGTTTTGCATCTGCTTCGTTTAAATCGAATCCTCTGTCTGGAGCTCTTCTTATTCCTTCTACAAATTTAGGCATTTCTGGTAGTTTGTCATCTAATTTGATTACCATTGCATCTTCTATTTTAAAATTTTCCATCATAATAAAATAACCCCCTTAAAATTTAGTCTGTATATGATAAATAAATTTAAATATTATATCCTTAAGTAAAAATCTTTCCCCACTATAAGACATATTCGAATTAATATTAAAAAGATTCAGTATATTTTGTATAAAGAATAATAGCTATTATCTTTTTCAGAATTATGTATTATGCAAAATTTGACAAGAATATTTAAATATTATCCTATTAAATATACTTAACACACATTTTGAATTAAAATGTTATATTTTATGACTAATATCCCTATATAAAAATATTCTTTATAATTTTGAAAATTCCTTTTCAGTTCAAATTTTGTTAACAATTTATTTTTGTTAATAAATTAGCACGATAAAGCCAGACTCTAAAAAATCATAGGATATACAATTGAATTTTATAAAAAATATTAACTGTTTTGTTAATATTTTTTTGTAATTAAACACTTTAATTTTAAATGTATTTAGGTTTTTATATTTAATTAAAATTTTAATTTAGTTAAAGATATTGTTTTAACTTATCAATTGGGACTTTGTCAGTTAGGAGTTAATAGTTATGGTTATTACTACTCGCTTTGCTCCTAGTAATGCTAAACGTAATTTTATATAAATTTGCAAGGCAAATTATATTTATAGATTTTTTAAAGTCATTTTCAGAAAGTGGTTACCACTTTCATCCTAAACTTTTAACTATTAACTATCTAAACTCCAGTTTCAACCATCATTGTCAATTGTCCTTTGTGCTTTGTCAATTTTCTAAAAATCTCTACCTCAACTAAGTATAAAATCACCCAAAATTCTACCTCCATAACAAGAGGGACAGACACGTAATTGGCTACTTTACTATACTTTGGGATAGATGCTTTTGTTGATTTTAGTTTCTCTCCAATACTGCTCCAAGTCGGTCCCCATTATTCAGTTTTAGCAACACACCTAAGCAAGCAATGCCTTACAGTATTAGCTCCATAACAAGTGGGACAGGTTCATTTATGGCTATTTTCATCGTTTAAATTGCAGATTCCACAATTACTGTACTCCCATAACAAAATAAGCAAAGAACCAGTACCCCTATTTGGATTTTGGTAAAATTTTAAAACAAGCAATTGCCCCTAGTGTTGGCTCCATCACAAATGGGACTTTTTTAGTTAAGAGTTAACAGTGAATAGTTAACAGTTGTAGTTATTACTACTCACTTCGTTCCCAGTAATTCTCAACGCACTTTTTAATTTAGTTTTATCTGAAGATTTAAACAAGTAATGCCTCTAAGCATTGGCTTCATCACAAATGGGACAGGCACGGTAAGTTTATTTTCTTCACTAACACTTGATGCTCTTCTAACTTTATACTTCTATCTAAAAATTCAAAGCCAGTCCCCAACAATTCCAAAGAAAGTGGTTGCCACTTTCATCCTGAACTATTAACTATTAATTTTTAACTCTTAACTAACTAAGGGACTGGCTAACCTTTTTTATTCATGGTAACCAAATCCAAACAGCTGATTTTTATTTTTATATAGATAAACCATTCGTGCCTGTCCCATTTGTTACGGTTGTAAACTTTGAATATAGCCTTAGTTTGTTTTATATCCTAAACTCAAACTTTGCTCCCTCTAATTCAAAGAAACTGGTAGTCCAGTTTCATCCATCATTATCAATTGTCCTTTGTCCTTTGTCCATTGTCAATTATATAATTTGTTACGGCTGCAAAACTTAATTTTAGATTTTGTTAGTTTTATTTCTCGAACCTATAATTTACTCTTTTAAATTCAAAAGAAACTGGCAGTCCAGTTTCATCCATCATTGTCAAATGTCAATTGTCCATTGTCCATTCCTAAATAAATTGTCCTTTTTCCATTGTCAATTCCTAATTAATTGTCCATTATATATGTCAACCCTCACTTAGTTCTAGCCAAACTTCTAAAACGAAAGAACCAGTACTTGATATGCTTCTTTGCAGCTCAAGTACTGGTTCTTTACTTAATAATTTATTTTAAGGTCTATAGTCTTGTGTTATTTTTGATATTTTATTATTTTCAAATTCAACTTGGAATACCGGGCGTCCTGTCCAATTAATTCCATTCATTAATTCATCAAAAGTTATTGGATTAGTTCCAAGTAAATTATCAGGACTTATTTTTTCATCCTCTATTACTTTTATTTCTACATCATCACTAATTTCTACTGTTATTAATGTACTCATCGGTATATCTTGGTATCCATCTGGCATCCATGGTTTTTTACCACCTTTATTTATTACCTTAGATTTTAATTTATAGAAGTTACAATATTCCTCTACTTCTTGAATATCTCTGCTTAACTTATTAAAAGTTCCAATCATATATTTCTTTCCATTACTTTTATAAAATGACATTACATCAAATGAGAATTTCTTTTCATTATTTAGCCTTTGCTCTGTAAAAACCTCTACTGAAAACTTTCCGCCTAATATATTAACTGATTTATAATTATCTAATTCTGGTTTTGAATCAACTATACTTTGTGATTCTGATAAAAGTATTGGTGATTCTGTTTTTGCTGATAAAGCTGCTCCTGACAGTACATCTGGAAATGTTTTTCCACCAGTAACAAAGATATTTTCATCATTTAATTCTTCTTTAAAGTGATTTAACACTTTCATAGATGTTTCATATCTATCTTTGCCAGCTAAACGTATAACTTCACTTCCTTTTGTATTGGCTATCATATCTTTAATTTCATTTTGAACTTTATCACTTATAGCTTCTACTCCTCCAGCTATAAATACTTCTTTAGGCTTTATTTCCTCTATTTGTTTAATTGCACTAATTTCTAAAGTATCTTTTTCTGTTAATAATATAGGATATTGCTTAGCTCCTGATATAGGTGACATACTTAATGCATCTGCAAAGCTTTCAGAACTTGCTATTATAACTGGTGTTCCCTCTTTCACTTCAGCTTTTCTTACTATTTTTGTGTTAGTTTCATATCTATCTCCTCCACTAATCCTCTCTATATTTTCATATCCAAGTTCTTTAAATTCATCAACATAACTATTACTTATTATTCTATCTCCACCTAATAAATATATTTTCCCACTAGTATTTAAATTCTCTTTGATAAATTCTATTTGTTTTATACTATCTTTAGGATTAAAATCAAGTGAAATTATTGGAGCATTATATTTTTTAGAAAGTATAGAACCAGCTAGTGCATCTGGATAATCTTCTCCACTTACAAGTATTACAGCATCTATTTTTTTATCAGATATAAATTTTTTAGCAATTTCAATAGATGTTTCATATCTATTACTACCACTTATCCTAGTGACTCTATCATTAGAAGCATAAGCATTTATAGGTGCAAAGCACATTCCTGTAACCATAGCACCTATCAATAAACATGTTATTTTTTTATTCACAATCAACCATCCTTAAATTATTATTCATCATTTTAAATATATTAATTTAATTCATAAATTATTCTAATAAATTTAAAAATTTTTAGGTTCTAATTGTGATCTTTATAGTACAATAAATAAAAAAACTGGAATAACCAGTTTTTTTTATTTATATTTAGTTTTCTAATGGTCTATTTAATTCTTCTGTTCCTTCTACTACAAATCTTCCATCTTTTATTATATCTATAGTTTTTCCTTCTTTAGTTATTACAGATATTAACTCAATGTCATCATATGGAAGTGTTATGTCCGTGTGACAACTAGTATAGGCATTTTCTATATCAGTTTTTCTTAATATAGATTTTTCATTATCTCTTGCTATTATTTCTTTTTTATCTGAGTTATATACTTTTACATCTTCACATTGGCTAAAGCAAGTATCACCTATTGCAAAGTGTGGTCCCATTTTTTCTACTATTAGAATCGGTAATATATTAACTATTTCATGTTTTTTAGATATTACATATGCTAAAGTGTTTGTTCCTATAGCAAATTCTCCTAATGGTAATGTTTTGTGTGGGAAAAGTAGATTTTCTTCGATATACTTTTTATTTTCTTCTTCATCTATAAAGTTTGTGCAACTATATTTTTCTACATATCCATCTTTAAATGTCAAACTTAAATTTTTATATTTTAAATCATCTAAGTATACTTCTTCTACATGAAGTAATCCATTTGTTCCTTTTAATACTGGTGATGTAAATACTTCACCTACTGGTATATTTACATCTGCTACACAGTTTTCAAAATTAGTTTCTTTTTCTGGATTTTTTATTTCATGCATTTTTACTTTTATATCAGTCTTGTTATTTCCAAAGCCTTTTACATGAATATATTGACCTTTATCTAAGACATCTATTATACATTTTTGTATTTTTTCATATTGTTTGCTGTCTAACAAATTAATTTTTAATGTATCTTCAAATATTTCCTCAAAATTATCTCCTATTTCTGGAGTTGGGAATGCTATGATTGTAAAGCTAACTTCTGACATTGGAATATATTTATCTTGTTTTATAGCCATTGCTGATTGATATTTTTGATATATTTTACCTTGTTCTTCATTTAACTTTAGTGCTTCTTTTTTGCTTTCTGGTGCAAAAGGAGTTTTTCCGAATTTTTCAAAATAAAGTATTCCGCTATAATCTTTTAACTCCTTTTTATATTTTTGAAATAGCTTTTCATTAGCTTTTAGTTTAGATTGTCCTATTTCTTCATCGTAAAATAATCCTATATCGAATCTATGATCGTAATCAAATTGTTTATTTGGTGATGTATATACAAGTTGGTCTATTATAGGTTCTAATGAGTATCTTCTTAGTCTTTCTATAAGAAGTTTTATAATTCTTTCTTGTCCTACGTTAGCAACAATTCTTGAGGTAGACTTGTTGTTATAATCTTTATTATCTCTTTTAAATCCTTCTATATAACCATTACATACAGTATCTGCAATTAAATCTATATTTTCATATTTATTTAAAAAATCTGCTGTTTTTATTTCGTTATCACTTATATAGTAACCATATTTAAAAAGATATCTTAAATCTTCTAAGTTAGACGTTTCTATTATATTTTTAACATGACTTTCTTTATTTATTAGTCTGTCTTTTAAGTTGTGTTTACATAAAAACTCTTGATTATTTAAGTTTAATTCTTTTAATAGTTCTCTTATATCTTCTGGGTTTTCATTATTGTTATATTCAACAAAATTATAAATACTTAAAAAATGTTCGTTATAAAAATGCATCATTTTTAAGTTATGAGAAAATGCATATGTTATATATTTTTTAGATATATTGTATAAAAAAGTGGCTATTTTCCCTAGTTCTTCACCGAAAACTTTTACTGCATAAGCTGGGTTACAAAAACTAGTGTTATACTTTTCTCCTATTATATCTTCATAAAGCTTGTGATTATCTTTTAAAAGCTCTTCAAATGGTTTATTAAAATATTTGTTATCTAATTGTTTTTCTAAATTGCACATTTTACTTGCAAACCTTGCTTGGCTTTGTAAGAACTTTTTAAACTTTTTAGGCTCTTCTTTATACTTTTTATTAGCAATTTCAGATATTTCTTTTACCGTAAAATTATAATTTTCTTTGTCAAATTTGAACTCCATAAAACTTCCCCCTTTTATTAGGCATAATCTTACAATTATAAATATATCGTATCACTGTGAAAAAACACTTTCAATATTTAGAGAAACTTTTATAAAATATTAACTATTTTTTTATAAAAAGTTGCATGTTTTAAATTAGTTTTTTATGGTTATTACTATTCGCTTTGCTCCTAATAATGCTAAACGTACTTTTTTATATAAATTTGCAAAGCAAATTATATGATTAGATTAAAAGAAAGTGGTTGCCACTTTCATCCTCAACTTTTAACTATTAACTATCTTAAGGACCGGCTTTGATTAATTTAGGTTTTATTGATAACCTTTCGATTTCACTTTGAAAATAACTTATGGAAAATATACTTAGGTACGCCTGTCCTTCTTGTTACGGCTGTGAACCTTGAATATAGCTTTAGTTTGTTTTATATCCTAAACTCAAATTTTACTCCCTTAAATTCAAAGGAAACTGGTAGTCAAGTTTCAACCAACATTGTCAATTGTCAAATGTCAATTCCTAATTGATTGTCCTTTGTCCATTGTCAATTTTTTAAACTACTTATCTCAACTAACCAATCAATTCCCTAAGCTCTGCCTCCATCACAAATGGGACAGGCACGATAAGTTTATTTTCTTCGCTAACACTTGATGCTCTCCTAACTTTATACTTATATCTAAAAATTCAAAGCCAGTCCCGAACAACTATGCAGTAAAGCTGCTTTATTTCAAGGAAACTGGTATTCCAGTTTCATCCTGAACTTTTAACTATTAATTCTTAACTCTTAACTATCTAAGGGACTGGCTAACTTTTCTTATTTATGGTAATTAAATTGTAAGAGCTACTATCTATTTTATGGAGTTATATTAGTCGTGCCTGTCCCATTTGTTACGGCTGTAAAATTAGATCTTAGCTCTTGTTTGGTTTTATATCCTAAACTCAAATTTTACTCCCTTAAATTCAAAAGAAACTGGAATCCAGTTTCATCCTGAACTATTAACTATTAATTCTTAACTATTAACTATCTAAACTCCAGTTTCCTCCTGAATCCTTAATTTTTTCTTATTTTATTCCCATAACAAGATAAGTAAAGAACCAGTACCCTTATTTGGGTTTTGGTGAAGCCTTTAAACAAGCAAAGAACCAGTACCTGACAAATTTGCTCAAGTACTGGTTCTTCCAATGAAACAACTATATATTTATGGTTGTTCATAGTAAAATTCATTTTTTATTTCTAAAAATTGTTCTAAGTCATTTAAAAATTGATATAGCATAGCTCTATTTTCGAATTCTTCTCTTGTTGTTGGTAATTCGCTTTCTTTAAATTTTTCTCTTAGTTCTTTTAAGTCTTTTAATAACATTTCACAGGAGTTTTGTTCTGCTAAATTTTCTCCTACTTTTTTAGTGAAATCTGCTATCATCTCAGTCTGTTCATAGGTCATAAAGAATTTTTCAAAATGTGAACGCATTCTTTTTACACATTTAAACTGTTTTATTCGCATTTCCATATACTCAAGATAATAACTTTCATCAGACATAAAATAGTTGTTTAAGTTTATGTACGCTTTCTTTTTAGCTGCATATAATTTTTTTTCTAAGTCATTAAATTTTTTATCTTCTTGCAGTGAAACTGAAAGCTCTCTTAATGCTCTAGACATATCTATAAATATATCTTTTAATGCATCTTCTATGTATTTTTTATCTCTTATTATGTATTCTTCCATATTTTTCATATATAAATTCAATAATAAAGCTACACCAACACCTATAGCTATTAATCCTAATTCATTTATAATTAGTTCTTTAGTTATTGCTCCTTCACCTAAAAAGTGTGTAGCTAAAACTGAACTCATTACAATACCTTCTGAAATGTTTAATTTTACTGCAACAGGTATAAATATAAGCATAAAAAGAGCAAATACTACTGGATTAAATCCTAGAAGTTCCATTAATATTCCTGATATTAATAATCCTATAATACAGGCCCCTATCCTTTGCAAAGCAACTTTAAAAGATTTACGTTTTGTATTTTGTATACTAAGTATTGTGATAATACCTGCTGATGCATAAAATTTTAACCCCAGGAATTGAGCAATTAACATAGAAATTCCTGTGCCTATAGCTGTTTTTAATGTTCTATTTCCTATTTTCAAATTAACACCACCTTTTAAGTCATATGTATTATAATTTCATTTTCATAATAAAAATATTTTTATAGTTATGGGATTCTTTAGTTAAAAGTGAATAGTTGCAACGCTTTGCTAGTTAAAAGTTAACAGTGAATAGTTAAAAGTTATTGTCATTACTATTCGCTTCGTTCATAGTAATGTTCAACGTATTTTGAATCTACAAAAGTAAAACTTCTAAGTATGCAATCTCTTAAAGTTCTACCTCCATCACAAGAGGGACAGACGCGTAATTGGCTACTTTGCTATACTTTGGTATAGATGCTTTTGTTGATTTTAGTTTCTCTCCAATGGTACTCGAAGTCGGTCCCAATTATTCAGTTCTAGCAACACACCTAAGAAATCAATTCCTTGCAGTATTAGCTCCATAACAAGTAGGACTTTTTCAGTTAAGAGTGAAGAGTTAATAATTAATAGTTTTGGTTATTACTACTCACTTCGTTCCTAGTAATTCTCAACGTACTTTTTTAAATCATTTTCAGAAAGTGGTTACCACTTTCATCCTGAATTCTTAATTCATAATCCTTAATCCTTAATTTTTTTTAATTGTCCTTTATCCTTTGTGCATTGTCAATTCCTAAATAATTAATTCAATTTATATATTATGTATTATATCACTTATTATTTCTTTTGTTTTTTATTTATTTTTAATTTTTTTGAATAATTTGTTGTTATTTTTTCATTTTATGTTTATTATTTTTGCTTTTGGATATTAATTAGAGAGTACAGTAGTATATACCTGTACTTTTATTTTGATTTTAAGGAGGTATTTTTATGAGTAAACAAGTTTGTTCTTTATGCGCTGGAAAAAAATTAGTTAAATGTGATTGCACAACTGATTGTGTTAAAAATCATTGTACTTGCTGCGGAGGTTCTGGTCAACATGCTTGCCCTGAATGTGGCGGTAAAGGCTATACTGAAAAATAGAGAAGACGGGTTTTTCCCATCTTCTCTATTTTTTAAGGTCTAAATTCTTGCACCATTTTAGATATTTTATTATCTTTAAATTCAACATCAAAAAATGCCCTTCCAGTCCAACCTATATTATTTTTGAAATCATCAAAAGTTATTATTTTAGTGCCTACCAAAACATCACTTGGTCTATTGGGCCAGTCTAGAATTTTAACTTCTACATCATTACTAATTTCTACTTTTACCGGAGTACTCATTGGTATATCTTGTCCTACATCTGCAATACAAGGTTCCCTTCCTTCTACATACATTACTGATGATGTAATTTTATAATATTTACAATACTCTTCTAACTCTTCAATATCTTTCATAAATTTTCCAAATGTTCCATTCATGTAATTTTTCCCATTTTCTTCGTATATAGAGTCTATGTAAAATAAA
The DNA here is from genome assembly GCF_054767855.1 of Clostridium sp. CTA-19. NCBI lineage: Bacteria > Bacillati > Bacillota > Clostridia > Eubacteriales > Clostridiaceae > Clostridium > Clostridium sp. CTA-19. The sequence goes on from NZ_BAAABH010000053.1 coordinate 11,855, forward strand.
AATGTTTCTTCATTATTCAATCTTTGTTCTGTAAATTTTTCTACTGAAAATTTACCACCTAATATATTAACTGATTTATAATTATCTAGTTCTGATTTTGAATCAACAATAGTTTGTGAATTAGATAGAAGTATTGGTGATTCTGTTTTTGATGCTAATGCACTTCCTGATAATGCATCTGGGAAAGTTTTTCCACTAGCTATAAAAATACTTTCATCCTTTAATTCTTTACTAAAGTGATTTAATATTTCCATGGAYGTTTCATATCTATCTTTTCCAGATAAACGTATAACTTCATTTCCTTTTGTATTGGCTATTATATCTTTAATTTCATTTTGTACTTCATCACTTATAGCGCCTACTCCACCAGCTATAAATACTTCTTTAGGTTTTATTTCTTCTATTTGTTTAATTGCACTACTTGTCAAAGTATCTTTTTCTGTTAAYAATATWGGATATTGYTTAGCTCCTGATATTGGTGACATACTTAATGCATCTGCAAAGCTTTTAGAACTAGCTATTATAACTGGTGTTCCTTCCTTTACTTCAGCCTTTTCTACTATTTTTGTATTGGTTTCATATCTATCTACTCCACCAATTCTTTCTATGTTTTCATATCCAATTTGTTTTAAATAGTTAATATAATTATTGTTTATATTTTTTTCTCCACCTAATAGATATACTYTTCCATTAGGATTTAATCTTGATTGAATAAATGCTATTTGTTCCATACTAGTTTTAGGATCATAATCAACTAAAATTATAGGAGCATTATATTTTTTAGAAAGTATTGCACCACTTAAAGCATCTGGATAATCCTTTCCACTTGCAAGTATTACGGCATCTACACTTTCATCTCCTACAAATTTTTTTCCGATTTCAATAGATGTTCCATATCTATCACTACCATTTATTCTAGTAACCCTATTATTAGCAGCATATGCATTGATAGGTGTAGAGCAAATGGCTGAAACCATAACAAATATTAATAAATAATTTATTTTATTTTTCATTACTTAACCCCCTTTAATCTACATTATATTTATATATTATCATATATTGAAAATTATGTAATAAATGATTCTAATTTGTAATAATTTTGTGATTTAAGCAAAAAAGAAAAGAACTAATCATTTTAGTTCTTTTCTTTTTTATTTAAGGTCTATATTCTTGTGTTATTTTTACTATTTTATTATCTTTAAATTCTATATTGAAAATACTACTTCCTCTAAATCCTTGATTATTTTTTAGGTTGTCAAATGTTATCTTTTTAGTAGCCATTACATTCCCATTACCCATTTTATTCCAATCTATAACATTTATATCTACATCATCACTAACTTCTATTTTTGCTGAAGTACTAATTGGTATATCCTGTCCACCATCAAGTATATAGGTTTTTCCACCCTTTTCATTAACTATAGCTGTAGGTATTTTATAATACTTACAATACTCGTCTACTTCTTTTATATCTGTGCTAAACTTTTCAAAATTTCCCACAATATAATTCTTTTCATCTTCTTTAGATGCCGAATTTATATAAAATAAGAAGCTTTCTTCATTATTCAATCTTTGTTCTGTAAATTTTTCTACTGAAAATTTACCACCTAGTATATTAACTAATTTATAATTATCTAGTTCTGGTTTTGAATCAACAATAGTTTGTGAATTAGATAGAAGTATTGGTGATTCTGTTTTTGATGCTAATGCACTTCCTGATAATGCATCTGGGAAAGTTTTTCCACTAGCTATAAAAATACTTTCATCTTTTAATTCTTTACTAAAGTGATTTAATATTTCCATGGACGTTTCATATCTATCTTTTCCAGATAAACGTATAACTTCATTTCCTTTTGTATTGGCTATTATATCTTTAATTTCATTTTGTACTTCATCACTTATAGCGCCTACTCCACCAGCTATAAATACT